>CAYWSI010000004.1:0-31792 GCA_964460585.1 uncultured Algimonas sp. | reverse complement strand
TATTGGGTCATGTTGAGTGAGTCAAAAACCAGCACCTAGATTAGAAACCCCTAATTCTGTTCCGTAATTCTCAACAACTGTTTCCCAAAATTCTGACCTGACAAGAGCCCTACGAGCGTTGCCGGGACGTTCTCAAACCCTGTTTGCTAGTAAGCCGAAATAGGCCGTCTCCCTATTAACACCCACGGCGTTGAGCTGCGCGTTCTCAAGCAAATCCAAACTTGGTCCTCGTTTGAAAGGGGCGCAGAAAAAATAAATTTGCTGAATTTCAACCGCGTATAAAAAAAATAAAAAATTGCGTCCGTGTTTTAGATTTTACCTCTCATATTAAACTCGTTCTTTCAGACATGGGACAGGTTAGCGCTTTCTGATCAGTCTGGAGGACGGTGTGTCTAGGTTTATTTTGTAGCGCAAATAAATCGGGGCCGAATAGCGAGAGCCTGACGGGGTGGAACCCCCGCAATCCAGTAAGGCCGTTATTTGTAAAGCGCCGCCGTAGGGTCGTGTATTGGCTTAGGCCATTTACACATAGGCACTTGCGTAAAACTTTTTTTTCTTTCGGTACTCCGTCGTGAGTGCTGACCCTACGGGCAGTCCTAACGCCCGATGACGAAATTTCGGCGGTTCTGGTTGAAACCAAAGTTTCAACATGGGCTGTGGGCGCTCTCGTGCGCCGAATGCTCAAACCTTGAACCTCAGGCAAAAGAAAACCCGCAACCGATAACTCGGTGCGGGCTTTGAAATTTAACTCTGCTGTGCAGATTTTAAGAGAGGAGACCCTCCGCTTAAATCCTACTCACAGCCAAAGAAGTAGTTACCACATGTCTTCATGAAGTGAACAACGACGCCATTTGCACTTTGGATGCGGAACGCTTCGCGGTCCTTCTGATCCGTTGGCAGGATGGAGTAGTTATAGTGATGCTGCTCGCCGAGGCCGAGAAGACCACGTGTGCCGACTGGCAGAATTTCTTCACTGAACATGTAAGGCTGTGCGTCTGCCCAACCATTTGAGTAGCCCATAGATTTGAACAGGTAGTTCAAATAGGCTTTGTCGCCTGCATTGCTGTTATAGCGTGCATTCAGCTTCTCAAAGAACTGGTCTGACGATAGGCCGTGGCTGTTACCAAATTCTGGCAATGTACCCAAGCGAGACATTTGCTTCGGCGTTGAATTCACCGGCACATCAAAGATGGCGACAGATGACTGGCCACAAACGTTCAGATTTGTTCTGACAGGTTGTGGTTCAACAGGGCATGTTGCCAAGTCATAAACCACTGAACCATCCCAACAAGAATATGTTTGTGGCTGTGGCTCAACTGGACATGATGAGCTGACGTCAATTGTAGACCCATCCCAACATGTCTTCGTTTGGATAACAGGCGGCGGCGGTACGACTTCGGCCACTGGCTCAGGTGCACATTGGCCAGAATTGAAGACCACATTTCCATCCCAACATGTGTGTGTTGGCTTAACGGGTTCTGGTTCTACAATTTTCGGTGCGTCGTGTTTATGCCCGAATGTATAGCGTAGGCCTGTCATGACCGTATGTGCGCCGATATCGTCAAGCTCTGCATCAGCAAGCTGAAATGCGCCTGTGGCACTATTCGCGATGTGACCTGAAAGATCAGCGCTTGATGCGTTTAGGAATGTGTAATGCGTATCCCATGTGAGATTGTCAGTAAGCTTATAGCCCATACCCGCAAGTAACTGCCATCCAAATCCTCTTTCAGAATCGCTGATGGCACAGGTTGAGGAATCGCCAGCCGTACGAGGGCCAACACAGACAGGGTTGCGAACGAGTTCATTTGCTGACCCAGGGAAGTCATGGGCTGAAAAACGACCTTTACTGTCAACAATACCAACACCGGCGCCAACATAAGGCTCCCATTTATCGCCAAAGTCGAAATCATATAATGCGTTGAGCATTAGGCTTTCTGTCTGAAGAGAGCCTTTCGACGATGGTGTTTGGCTGATGGACCCTAGTGATGTTTCTAAGGTGTCAGCATCAAGCTCTACGCGCCAGTGATCGCCAAAGTCATAACCGACACCCGCAGAAAATGCGCTATTGCCTTCACTTTGAAGGCCATTGCCGTGTTGTTCACTGTCAATAAGGCCAGATAATTCAGGATCTTGATGTACGCCATAACCTGCGTTACCGCGAACATACCAACCATCATCATCATGTGCTGAAGCAGATGATGCCGCAATTAAGCTAAGCACTGAAACAGCGCCGAATAAATAGGATTTCATTTTATTCCCCCAGAGAATAGTGTGCGGCTTACAATATGGCGCAGAAATAAATATAGTTAAGTAAATAATACCGCTTGCAGAGAGCCATACAAGAGATGAATACTTACTGAATAGAGCCTCTAGATTGCACTATTGGCTATAATGTGCGGCTCTTAGCACATGAGTAATCGAAAAAGCAATTGATTTACAAGGCTTTTAGGGCGCGGGTGTTTTGTCGCGGAATCTACATATATCTTGAATAGGGCAGGCATAACATTCGGGCGTTCGGGCTTTGCAGACGTAACGGCCATGTAATAAAATCCAGTGATGACCGCCAGACAGGTAATTTTCGGGCGTCACCCGTAGCAGGTTTAGCTCTACCTCTAGCGGATCTTTCCCTGGCGCCATGCCTGTTCTGTTAGAAACACGGAAAATATGTGTATCAACGGCCATTGTTGGTTGGCCAAACACCTCATTTAGAACAACATTTGCGGTTTTACGTCCCACACCCGGCAGACGCACAAGCTCCTCACGGGTTTGAGGCACTTCTGAGCCAAATTCATCGACGAGTAGCTGAGACAGTTTGATGACATTTTTGGCTTTGTTTCGATAGAGGCCGATTGTCTTAATATGGTCCCGGACAACATCTTCGCCTAATGCCAGCATTTTTTCAGGTGTATCTGCGATCAGGAACAGCTCTTTTGTCGCGCGGTTGACCCCAATATCCGTCGCTTGCGCGGAGAGGGCGACGGCAACGACCAATGTATAGGGATTGACATATTCCAGCTCAGTCTCTGGCGCGGGGCGTTCAATGGAAAGCCGCCTATAGATTTCCGCGATCTGGGCCCGCGTTAATTTGGGCCGCGGGAGATCCTTATAGAGCTTTTCCTTCTTCGCCATAGTAAGATTCTGCCTTAAATTCGAGCGCGCATATTTTCAATAAGCGTCTCTGCTAGCGTGGAGGCAGGTTCTGCAATGAGCTCACCAGAGGCGTCAAAGGCGTCGGGGGCATTCCCGACACCCACTTGGATAGGAGACACATGCGCGCCAAGGCGGGTCAGAATGTAATTTGTCTGACGCATGGCCATGATGCCGCTCATTGCGCCGGGTGAGCATGAGGTTATTCCCCAATAGGGGGTTTTGAAATGGTCTGTGCCTGTCGTTGAGGCCCAATCGAGGGCATTTTTTAAGAGAGGCGTGAGGCCGCCATTATATTCGGGGCTGACTATAATAATGCCGTCACAGGTTTTCAGTTTGCGCGTGAAGGCCTTCACGCCAGGCGGTAGCGATAGATCTCCATGATAGAGTGGTAGATCATAGCGGCCTAGGTTAATTGAGGCGGTTTTAAAGCCTGCACGTTTGAACCGCTTTATCAGGGCTTTTTCTAACTGCTTATTGATCGAGCCGTCGCGCAAGGATCCGCAGATAAAGCCGATGAGGGGTTTGGCGTCAGAGGGCATATTGCTTTCCGGTCTTAATTTGGTCCATCAAGGATGGTTCCCATGGGCCTATCTAGCTTCATTGGGGACTGCAACTGATTTGGGACGTATGACCTCCGCCTCTTGAAAAAGAGGGTCGTGATTGTAATGTTGTAACTATGCAAAAGTTTGAAGGTATATCATTTGTCTGGGCGTTGGTCCTGATGGGGGCTCTGGCTTTGATTTTTATCCTAAGGGCGCTTTTGGCTTGGAATCAAGTTCGCCGAGATGCACAGGCCGATTATGCGTATAAACATGCGAATGACATGGTGCCGGATGCGGTCAATCGAGACACATATGAACGAATTTACCGCCGAGTCTATGGGCCGCGGGGACCCGTGCATGTTGCGGCTGCGATGGTCGCTATATTACTTATCACGCCGCTTGCGATGATGGGTTTTGAGGCGGGATTAAATCTGATTTATAATCTTTCAGGTCAGAGCCGCGTGATTGAACCTGGCTTTCTGGTTTGGCAATTTTTCCTATTTTTTGGTATGATTGCGGTCTGGGTTGGTATCGCCTATTTGGCGGCGCGGCACTATCACCGTAAAGCGCCCGGCAGTCTACAATTTGAACTCGATCAATATCTCTATGGGGATTTGGGCGAGGCTGAGAGATTTTAGGGCCAGCTTAAAAACCCAAAACGTCACGCATAGAATAAAGGCCCGCTTTTTGTTTTGTGGTCCAAATAGCGGCTGAAACAGCGCCGCGGGCAAAAACAGAGCGATCAAAAGCATCATGGGACAATGTAATCATTTCACGGTCAGTGGCGAGTTTGACGTCGTGACGTCCAATCACGCCGCCGCCGCGTAAAACCGCAAAGCCAATATCGCCTTCATTGCGCGCGCCCGTCACCCCGACCCGTGATAAGGCTTGCGTTTCTGTCAGCTCGACGCCTCTGCCTTTGGCGGCAGCTTCTCCAAGTAAAAGCGCGGTTCCAGACGGCGCGTCGACCTTATGCTTGTGGTGCATTTCGACGATTTCAATATCCCAGTCGGTTCCAAGTTTTTCGGCCGCGAGTTCAACCAAAACGGACATTGCCGTTACGCCCGGCGAAAAATTCCCAGCACGGAGCAAGGCGATATTTTCAGATGCCGTATTTAAGGCTTCGTCTTCAGAAGGGGAAAAGCCTGTTGTTCCAGACACCATAGCCTTGCACCGTCCTGAACCGCCTGCGGCTGACAAATATTTGGCGGCGTCTATCGCGGCGCGCGGCGCAGAAAAGTCGATTAAAACATCGCACTGTTCAAGCCCTGACTTTATATCAGATGTAAGCGGAACGCCCAAAGCGCCCACGCCGGCCAGCGTTCCAGCATCCTGACCTAGCGCGGCCGTGCCGGGGGCTGTAATGGCTGCGCCCAGCCGAACATTGTTCCTATCTGCGATAGCTTGAATGACGGCGGCGCCCATGCGCCCATCTGCGCCCAATATACCTAATGCAATAGTCATAGTGCGGGCTCTACTCCGCGAAAGCCATTAGCTGCAAGCAGATTTGGCTTTTCTTAAAGCTGCGGTTACGCCTTTTAGAGAAAACGTATAGCGCGTTTGTGTGCCGCGGCTTGAGACGGCTGAGACAGTCATGGTTGAGCCTGCGCGCATTTTGGAGACAAGTTTCCGCTCATCTGCGGTCTCCGAGATAAAGGCTTCATTGTCCGCCGCAAACATATTTAAGGATGTGCTGCCGACCTTCGCTTTTGGGGCGCGTGTTGGTTTGAGATTATAACCTGCTAGGAATGAGGGCTGTTCCGTGGCCGCGCCATTTTGCCAACTCGACACCATGAAATAAATATCACCATGATTCACGTTACTGGGGGATTTGGACTGCGCTTCACTCAACACATAACAAATCCGCTCGCTGCCTGACCCGCGCGTGTAAACTGTCCAATCCCCATGAGCGCTGGCGAGTTTTGGTGCGGATTGCGCCAAGGCGGGCAGGCCCGTCATTAAGGTTAGGGCGGCGGCGCTAGTCAAACGGCTAAAAATACGGAATGTCTTAGAATGTTTCATATCTCGCCAATATTGACGTATGTGCGGTTAATCCCGCGTTAAATCTCTTGTGCCCCGCTGCATTATATATAGGCCTTCCGCTCTTTCAAACGGAAAGAGCGCCAGATTGTATAGATGGAGACAAAGACACTGCCGATAACCACCATCATAAAGGGCGCTTTTGGGGACATATTCATGAGAGCTAAGGCAACCAGCGCAAATGTAAGAACATTCACCGCGAAATTATAAAGCACAGAGCCTGCGCTCATGAGCTGTGCCCGAATGCGAGGGTGAGCACGCCGCTGCGCCATAGCTTGCAGCGGCACAACAAACATACCGTTGAACATTGAAGCTCCGCCGACGGAGATTAAGAAGAGCGGTGTTTCGGGATTTTCCAAGAATAATTTTGCGGAGCCGAAGGTCTCTTCACCAGCATAAGTTGGCGTCGGCGCGAAATAAAGCAGGAGCGAGCTTAACGTCACGCCAATGATGCCAAAGGCGACGAGGCGAATAGCTTCTGGGCCCCATATTTTCCAATTTCCCACCGCCATTGTAATCATTGACCCAATGAAAATCGCAACGGTCGATGTCACGAGAACAATTTGGAGGACCGTTTTATCATATCCCATCACATTGGCGATAAAATTGGGAAAGGCCGTAATAAAAATGGCCGAGAGTCCATAAAACCAGGCAATCCCCAGCCAAGGTCGTAGCACATCTGGATGTTCGAAAATTTTCTTTAGGGCCGTCAAAATTGCGGTGATGGGATTATAGTCAACTTTAAGCTCTGGATTAGGCGGGGCTGCGGGTGGACAGGTTTCGGATGCGACCCAACCAATTAAAGCGACGATGAATAAAAGGCATCCCAACATAATTGGCTGTTCTGTCGCAAGTTGCAGGCCTATGATTGTCCCGATGAGCAATACCGCAAATTGGGTTCCGGAGAGTAAGCCATTGCCTTTGATAAGCTCATCACTATCGAGCCACTGCGGCATGACGGCATTTTTTGTTGGTGCGAAAAAAGCCGATTGTGTCCCCATCATTCCGAGCGCAATAGCAAGTATCCACATATTCTGCGTTAAAAACCCAAGACCTGCGATGGCCATAATTCCGACTTCAGCGCGTTTGACCCAGCGAAATATTACGCCGCGGTCCACTTTATCTGCGATCTGGCCTGCAATGGCGCAAAAAATAAGAAAAGGGCCTGTGAAGATGAGCGAGGCAATCGGAACTTTCATGGCCTCAGGCACGCTGGGTAAAAAATTCGTCAGACCTGCAAAGGTAATAAAGGCAATCAGCGCATTTTTCAGTGCGTTGTCATTAAAGGTCCCGGCTTCGAATAAAACGTAAAGCGGGGCGAAACGCCGAGACAGTAATAATGGCTTGCGCGGTGTGTCTACGGCTAGAAGTTTATTGGATGACATGGGCTGCCTTACCCTGTTTCCGCCTCGTGCGCCAATCTTTTGGCGACGGCAACATGGTTTTCTTTCATCTGTCCAATATTCTCTGGATTTAGCGCACCGAGATTTTCAAGATCGAGAAGTTCAATGGACCGGCTTTCAATTCGCTCTTGCAGCAAGCTCATAAAGGCGTCTTTTTCCATTCCAGGCGGGATGGGCTCAAGGAACTCAATATGCGCCTTGCCTGTATGTTTTTCCCATTCGGCTTGGTTCCAGCGTTGTCCCAGCGTATTTGCGACAGGCACAACGGGGCAGCCAAATTCTTGTTGGAGGTGCCAGACGCCTTTTCGATATCTGTGATGTGTGCCGACCTCTGACAAATGCCCTTCTGGGAAAATTAAGAGCTGCCTGCCTTCCTCTCGCACGGTTTTTGACTGTTTTTCCATTTTTTCCTGAGAATCTGACCCGCCGCAATTATCAATCATGACAGCATTCATTTTTGTCAAAATACGTTTGAAGCCCCAAAATTTTTCGAGCTGATTACCCGCTACGAAGGATAAATCTTTGAATTGCGAGAAAATCACAAATCCGTCGCCGTAAGATTGATGCTTTGGTGCAATAATAACGGGCCCGTCTGTGGGGATATTTTCTTTGCCGGTGATAATGATGTTGATACCCGCTATATGGCGCATTCCCCATACCATAACTTTCGTATAACGGCTCAAGGCGGCCATTAACGCGCCACGGCCCGGAACAAGCGAGAATAATAGGCAGCTCAGCACATAGATAAGGGTGACGGCATAGAAGAAGATGTTAAAAACTAAGCTGCGCATTACGCATCCTCCAAGACGGCCATGACGGCTCGTTCAAATGTTTCAATATGACTCGAAAGCAACCCAATGTCGCCTCCGAGCAATTTACTCTGTGCGGCCTGCATGACCACGCCAAGTGCCATAGATGCCAAAAGATCAGGCGCAATACCATTACGAAGGCGCCCTGCGGCTTGGTTAAAGTGCACTAATTCCGCCGCGGCGCGTAAAGGGCCATCCTCTGCCATGTTGGGAAAGCGGTGCATATAAAGTAAGTGATAGGCAAATAGCGGCCAGTCTTCATCTGCAAGTTCGGCATAATCTCTCACTATATCTGATACGGCTGCGGCGAGCGGTTGGTTCATATGCACGCGTATAAGTTCTGTCAGGCGCCCGTGTATGGTTTGCATTAAGACATGAGCGAGGTCGGCTTTTGATTTGAAGTGACGATAAAGCAGGCCTTCACTGACATTTGCATATTGGGAAATTGATTTTGTCGAGACGCCTTCGATAGATTTTTCAACAAAGAGGATGAGGGCCGCGCGTTCAATCCGCGCCTTTGCGGTCCCTTCTAAGGCGGTTACACCGCGTCTTTCCGTTAAAGCTTCAGCCATGTTATCTTTTATGTGTGAAATGTTTAAAAAGTGATTACTCACTTATTTTTATAAATGCAACTAAATTCTTATGATCACAATTTGCTGACCCGTGGTTCTGAGTAATTGCAATATAAAAGTGATTGTTCACTTTTTAAGGCATTAAGAGAAGCCCTAGAATATTCATGTAAAAATGAGAGTTGATTAGTTTCGCACAAATTGGCACGTCCTTTTCTCAAATATTTACTTAAACTTTCATTTCGGAGATCCACATGAAACTGTCGACTGACATAAGTGCTGTTATTACGGGCGGAGCGTCCGGGCTTGGCGAAGCGACTGCGCGAGCTATGGCGGCCAAAGGCGTTAAAGTTGGTATATTCGATATGAATGAAGACCGTGGTAAGACCATTGCCACAGAAATTGGCGGCGTTTTCGCCAAGGTGAATGTCGCAGATGAAGCGAGCGTTGATACGGGTTTCAAAGCCGTGCGCGCAGTAAATGGGACTGAACGCATTCTTGTGAACTGTGCAGGGATTGGCCTCGGCATGAAAACGGCGGGCCGTAAACGCGATACGGGTGAAATTATCGCCCATGATGTGGCGGCCTATAAGCGCGTTATCGATATCAACCTTTTTGGGAGTTTTCTTTGCGCGTCAAAATCCGCCGCCGCCATGATGGCTTTAGATCCGACCGCGCCAGACGGTGAACGCGGCATAATCATCAATACGGCGTCCGTTGCGGCTCAAGATGGCCAGATCGGACAATTAGCCTATGCCGCCTCAAAGGGCGGTATTCTCTCTATGGCCTTGCCGATGGCGCGTGATTTAGGACGTGAAGGCATCCGCGTGAATACAATTCTGCCTGGCTTTTACGAGACGCCAATTTACAAGCAGATGAAGCCTGAGGTGAAAGAGAGCCTGCGCGCCCATGTTCAATTCCCGAACCGCTTTGGCGACCCGAGGGAATTTGGCGAGGTCGCTCTCTTTATGTGTGAGCACGCTTATATTAATGGGGAATATATTCGAACAGATGCGGGCGCACGCATGCCGCCGCGCTAGCGGCTCAAACACCCACAGTCATAAACGGCTATTTTTTATGTATAACACGATGCGGGAACGGGATTTCTATTCCGTTGTCGCGCAGCGTCCGCCAGACAATAAAGTTTAGATCACTTGTAAATTTATTTGGCCCGTCATCGATACCTTCGCACCAAAATTCAATCGCCATATTGGCGCCATTTTCACCAAAATCTCTAAACTCTAGGTCTGGCATTTCTGGTTCCCTTAACACCTGAGGATGCTCCAAGACTTTAGGGATTAACATATCTTCGAGCGCGTCAATATCTGTATCATAGGCAACGGTGAAGTGAACTTCGAAACGTTGACGGGGATCCTTATGTGTCCAGTTTTCATAAGCCTCTTCCGTAAATTTCGTATTCGGCACCATGATGTCTTTACCGTCCGTGGTCTCAACCACAGTGTTGCGCATATTAATGGCCTCGACGAACCCTTCTTGCCCGTCGGGCAGGACGACAAAATCTCCAACACGTACTGACCGATCAAACAAAATAATCAGGCCTGATACAAAATTTGCCGCGATAGGCTGCAAGCCAAATCCAATCCCTAAAGCCACCGCTGAAAAGATCATAACGAGGCCGGACAAAGGAATATCTGCGGCTCCCATCACTATGACTGTTAAAATCATAAATAAGACAATCTGGAAAATCTTCGCGACAATCTCTCTAACCCCAACATCAAGGTTCTCTTGAGAGCGGATTGCAGCTTGGCCGCGTTTATTTGAAATCCCGCCGAGCCAGAAGAATAAAGAGCCAAATAGCCCGAGCTTAATCAGGCTCATCAGGGAGATGGGCGCATCGCCCATTTTGAAAACAACGGCCCCCTCCAAGAAACCTGTGAGTTCATCAAAATACCCCAGAGACACAATCAGTCCCAATGGAATCAAAGTCCAAACGAGGACTTTCCGTAGAAGCGGGTCTGAGATAAACGTCTTGATGGCGCGATAAATCAGAAAGACTGTCGCAAGGGACTGCGCCAGTTTTACGAGCCAATCTTGGCCTAAGCTCCCTACGGATTTCAGAATGGCCGCAAAGACGGCTAATAGGATGACGACTAAAAGTGCACGTAAAAATCCACCTGCTGTGAAAATAATTCGTCTTATTGGGAGGTATTTGACATCTTCTGTTGGCGGGGCGCTAAAGAGGAAAACCCGCTTTCGGATGGCCCTTGCAATTAAAGGCGCAAGTATAAGTGCAGCGATTACCGCGCCAACCTGCGCTAAAAAACTTGGACTTTGCGCCCAGGTCAAAATTTGCTGGCCCCATTCATTCAGAAGCGCCTGAAATTCGGCAGTATTTGTCGGCATAAGGTAGCCCCCTCATCGAATCCTGCTTGCCCTACTGTCATCGCTAGCTTTTGTAAACTTATTTGCGCTATGGGGGGCTCGAATAAAAGGAATGCATATCATGAGTTCACCCAAAAAAGTCGTCTTGGCCTATTCAGGCGGTTTGGACACGTCCATTATCTTGAAATGGCTTCAAGAAGAAAAGGGGTGTGAGGTCGTCACATTTACCGCCGATTTGGGTCAGGGTGAAGAACTTGAGCCGGCGCGCCGCAAGGCCGAAGCCGCTGGCGTCAAAGAAATTTTCATCGACGATTTGCGCGAAGAATTTGTGCGCGATTTTGTCTTTCCTATGTTTCGCGCCAATGCGGTTTATGAAGGCCTTTATCTGCTCGGCACCTCTATTGCGCGGCCGTTGATTTCAAAGCGTCAGATTGAAATCGCACATCAAGTTGGCGCAGATGCCGTCTGTCACGGCGCGACAGGTAAGGGGAATGATCAGGTCCGGTTTGAGCTCGGTTATTACGCCCTTGACCCCGACATTAAGGTTATCGCGCCTTGGCGGGAGTGGGAGCTGAATTCTCGCACATCGCTTTTAGCCTATGCTGAAAAACATGGCATTGAAATCGCGGCAGACAAACGCGGCGAGGCCCCGTTCTCAGTTGATGCGAATCTGCTGCACACCTCTTCTGAAGGTAAAGTCCTTGAAGACCCAAATGAAGATGCGCCTGAATATGTTTATCAGCGTACGGTCTCTCCAGAGGACGCACCTGATAAAGCGACGATTATTGAAATCGGTTTTGAACGCGGTGACGCGGTTTCCATTGATGGTGTGGCGTTGTCGCCAGCGGCGCTTTTGACCAAGCTAAATGAACTTGGCGGCGCAAATGGTATTGGCCGTCTTGATTTGTTGGAAAACCGTTTTGTGGGCATGAAGTCGCGCGGAATTTATGAGACACCCGGCGGAACAATCCTGCTCATGGCGCATCGCGGCATTGAACAGATTACAATGGATAAGGGTGCAGCTCATTTAAAAGATGAGCTTATGCCGCGCTATGCGGAACTGATTTATAATGGATATTGGTTCAGTCCAGAACGAGAAATGCTGCAGGCTGCGATTGATCATTCTCAAGAATTGGTGTCGGGCACGGTTCGCCTGAAACTCTATAAAGGCAGCGTGAACATCGTGGGTCGGGCCAGCCCGTATTCGCTTTATAGTCAAGAGCATGTCACCTTCGAAGAAGATGATGTCTATGACCAAGCAGATGCAGGCGGGTTCATTAAAATTAATGCACTCCGCCTCCGTCTCTTAAAGGCCCGTGATCGTAAGGCTGGGAAAAACTCCTAGCCTTTAAGGCGTTTTCGTTGCAATTGCCTGATCGATAAAGGTCTCACCGTCCACAGGGGCCGGCGCCTTTACAGTCTTGGCTGCTGTTGGTGCCTGTGCAATTGCCTGTTTCTGAGCGGGCGCATCGCCACCACCAATCATATTGAGCAGCATTGGTAAGACAAAGGCCCCGACAACAAGGCCTGCGACAGCGCCAAAAGCAAAGTTTTTATTGAACAAGGACGTCGATGTCGCTGCTGCTGCCGTTGCGGTTACAGCTGCCACTGGCATGTCAGTGACTGCGCTGGGAACTTTGGGCTTGGGTGCGCGTTTTAACAATTTTGCGAACAGGCTCTTGGACTGCGCTTGTTCTGCCTGAACAGGGTGTTGCGCCTGAAGGGCTAAGCGCGGCGGCATAGTGTTTTGAGCGTAAGGCTGAGGTGCAGCTGTTGCGGGCGCATATTGTCCTGGCACTGAATGTATTTGACCGGGATGCGCCGGAGCCGTTTGTATCTGGTACGGCTGTACTGGCGGCGCCGCCACTTGCGGTGCAACAGCTGGAGGGGCGTGATGACCTTGTTGTTGAGGCATGGGGGCCGCTTGAACTGGCTGTGCGTGAGCGGGTTGTGCCTGAACGGGCTGTACTTGGGCAGGGGCTGCGGGTTGCATGCTCGGCTGAGTTGGTGCGGGTTGACTGTGTTGCATCGGCTGATGAGCTGCAGGTTGTGCTTGAGGTGCGGGGGGCTGCGCTTGAAACTGTTGCGGAGCCATTGGAGTTTGAGGCACTTGCGGCGATTGAGGTGCGGCCATGGGTGCCTGCGGCTGTACTTGCACCTGCGGGATAGCTGGGGCCGGAGGCGCCACAGGAGCAGGTTGAGTTTGGCCTGCCGCCATGTCAGGCGTCCAAGGCACGGCTGTTGGTCTTGGTGCTGGATTCATTGGTGTTGGTCCGTTCATTTTCAATTCCCCACATTTGGTTACGCGGTATTATGGTTGCCAAAACCTAAAACCTCGTTAAGTCGCTCTGAAAACTTCTCTTAGGACAGAAAATTATGCTGTATTCTGTGAAAATAGGCTGTTCCATTTTCATCTCTTGATAACTAAGGGTCAGATAATGCTTGGACACTCTCTACCGAGGAAAACCAATGTCTAAACCTTTACCAAATGAACTTGGCTTTCGTGAATCTGTTGAACTTATGTTCAATAGAGCGGCGAGCTATATGGATATTTCTGATAAGCTCATCGAAAAAATTCGGGTCTGTAATGCAACCTATATCGTGCGTTTTGGGGTTAAATTGCGCGGAGATGTGCATACCTTCACAGGCTATCGTTCCGTGCATTCCGAACATAAAGAGCCTGTCAAAGGCGGCATTCGCTATTCCTTAGGTGTCAACCAAGACGAAGTTGAAGCTTTGGCGGCCTTGATGACGTATAAATGCGCGCTTGTTGATGTGCCTTTTGGTGGCTCTAAAGGCGGATTATGTATCAATCCAAAAGACTGGAGCGAAGAAGAGCTGGAACGCATTACGCGCCGTTTTACCTTTGAACTTGCGCGGCGGGACCTCATTCACCCGTCTCTCAATGTCCCTGCACCGGACATGGGGACAGGCGAGAGAGAAATGGCATGGATGGTCGATGAATATCGCCGCCTAAATAATGACAATATGGATGGGGTTGCCTGTGTAACGGGTAAGCCTGTCCATTTGGGCGGTATTATGGGCCGCGTTGAGGCCACGGGCCGCGGCGTTCAATATGCTCTGCAAGAGTTTTTCCGCCATAGTGAGGATGTAAAAGCCGCGAAAATGCGGGGCGAATTGAAAGGCAAAAAGATTGTCGTCCAAGGTCTGGGTAATGTGGGCTATCATGCGGCGCTTTTCCTCTCGACAGAAGATAAAGCGAAAATCATCACTGTGATAGAGCGTGACGGCGTCATTCGCAATGGAGACGGTATCGATATTCAAGCTTTAAAAGCGCATATGACCTCTGGCGCGCCGTTAGAAGAGTTTGAAGGCGGCGAAGTGAGCCAGGATGAAAATGCGCTCACCGATAAATGCGATATTTTGATACCAGCTGCCTTAGAATCCGTCATTAATCTCAGCAATGCCCATAATATAAAAGCCAAGCTCATCATTGAAGCGGCGAATGGACCTGTCACCGCCAAGGCTGATAAAATCCTACGCGACCGCGGCATAATGATTATTCCTGATATGTTTGCCAATGCAGGCGGCGTGACGGTGTCTTATTTCGAATGGGTCAAGAATATCAACCAGATCCGTTTTGGACGATTGCAGCGCCGGTATGAAGAAGGCCGTAACCGCGCCCTCATTGAAGCCTTAGAGAAACAAGGCATGAAATTCTCACGGGCGTTCAAAGCTGAATTTCTTGACGGCGCGGATGAATTGGACCTTGTGCGTGCAGGCTTAGATGACACCATGCGTCTCGCCTATCGCGGCATTCGAGATACGCTCAGAGAAAAACCTGAACTTGAAGATATGCGCACGGCGGCCTTTTACACGGCGATAAATGACATTGCCCTGCATTACCGCAGCATCGGCCTTTAGGCCCTGTCTTTATTCCGAGTCGGGAACGCGCCAAACATGGCCATGCCATTCCCCAACCACTGTGGGGTAATGGGCTGAGAAATCCCTGTCTGGGGTTCGGATATATCCAAGGCGTTTCATGACTGCCGCTGATGCGGTATTATCGGGCGATGTATAAGTTATGAGGCCGCGTAATTTACAGCGATGATGGGCGTCAGCTTGGGCTGCACGGGCGGCCTCTGTGGCATATCCTTTGCCCCAAAACGCAGGTAGAAGACGCCAGCCAATCTCGTCATGTGTTCCCAAGGCTTGGTGGTCAATCACGCGCATGACGCCCGTTGTCCCGATAAAGGTTTCATCCTTGAGGGTAAGTTTCCAGCGGGTGAATCCATATAGATCAAACGCCGCTAGATATTTATCAAATGTAGCCCCTGATTCCTGAGCGTCGAGTGTGCGGCCAAAATCTCGGCTAGCCAGCGGATCTGCATACAGCGCAATTATATTTGCGCGGTCTTCTTCTGCCCAAGGGGACAGATAGAGACGGTCTGTGTTCAGAGTGAATTTATCGGGAGAATTCATAACGCATGCCGTGGAAAAGCTTAGGCCCTAGCGTCGAGCCACGCCCGATAACGTTTGGTGAGTTTTCCGGTTTTTATTTGCTGCCCTAATAAAGCAAGCAAGGCATTTTGCTTGCGCTTTAGCGGTAAACCATCGCCTATGCGGTAGAGCTGCTGCTTGGTCATCGCCATACCTGCCAGAGACCCCATGGCTTTATCTTTCCAATTGGCCCGCGAAATTTGAATTTCTGCCGCCTTATCATCGCGCCAATCAGCAGTTAGGCTCGGATTATAAGCAAAGGCGCGGGCGATACCGATTAAATCGACACCGGCTTCTGCCAAGGCATTTTCAGCTGTTGCGCGTTTGGTCACGCCGCCTGTCACCATAAGCGGCATTCTCGCCGTTTCGGAAATACGTTTTGCAAAATCGAAGAAAAATAACTCCCGCTTCGCGGTGGAGCTTTCCACTCGCCCATCTTCAGAATTTCCCATCATGGCGGAGCTTTCATAATTTCCGCCAGAAATTTCAACAAAGTCGACAGCTTCGCCATTTAGCCAATCGACGACCTGTTCAGACTCCGCAATATCAAATCCGCCGCGCTGAAAATCTGCGCTATTCAGTTTGACACCGACAATGAAATCAGAATTCACGCGGTCCCTTATGGCGCGTATAATTTCGAGCAGAAAGCGCGCGCGATTTTCGAGCGGTCCGCCCCAAGCGCCCTCGCGCAAGTTGGTCAGAGGGGATAAAAATTGTGCGACTAAATAGCCATGTGCGCCGTGAACCTGCACGCCGTCAAAACCCGCGGCCTGTGCCGCCAGGGCAGTTTCCGCAAAGCGGCGAATAAGCCCGCGAATTTCATCTTCGCTCAAGGCTCTTGCGGGGCCGAACATTTTATCGGCCATGCCGTCTAATGTCACTTTTGTCGCCGAAGCCGAAACGGGCTCGACGCCCATATTGGCATAGACTTGCCGCCCGGGATGGGAAATTTGCATGACAAATTTTGACCCGCCCGCTTTTCCGGCTTTCGCCCAATCTTCAAAACTTTTGCGAATGGTGGGCGTGTCTAATGAGCCCGCTTCCAGCAACACACCGCCTGGACCTGTCATGGCTGTTGGGTCAATCATCACATTGCCAGATAAAATAAGTCCGGGTCCGGTATCGCTCGCGGTTTTCGCATTTGCCCAGGCGTCATAGAGGTTTATGAGTGCCCGTCCGGGTACTTGCCCTGCCTCAGCCATATTCTCTTCCATCGCCGCCTTACATATTCGGTTTTGCAGGCTTACCCCATTGGGAAGCGTAAGGGGGGTAAAAAGAGGTGAAGACATGTTTTACAATTTCTAATTTGGGGGAATTATCTTATAGCAAGAATATGCGAGCGTTTCTATTTATTATACTGAGTTTTGTTTATGTGGTCTGACGCTGCCATGCTTTTCATAGACCAAAACCGCTGATAACGCTCTCATAGGTTCACCCGCCGCATCGTTAAATTTATCCGCCCGCCTTTGGGGACAAGCGCGCTTTGCCCGTAATAGATTTTTGACACACTGTGATAGCAGCGCCGGGATGGCCCGCCCATGACGACAACGTCTCCGCTCATGAGTTTTATGCCGTGGGTAGGACCGCCGCGTTGTGGACCGCCAATACGGAACATGGCAGGGTCCCCGAGGCTGACCGAGACGACGGGCGCATTGACCGCCAGCTCATCACTATCAACATGTGGGCCCATTTTTGAGCCCTCGCGGTACCAATTGACGAGACAAGCTTCGGGGAGGTCAGGCCAATCTGCGGCTTCTTTCCAGAGCCTTACAAGTAAATCGGGCAGCGGCGGCCAAGGCGCGCTTGTCTTCGGATGGGCGGTTTGATAGCGGTAGCCCTGCTCTTTATCTGTAACCCAGCCAAGCGCACCAAAATTTGTCATGACGACGGATAACGGCGCGCCCGTTTGCGGCATAGTTGGCCTGTAAAATGGCGCGGTTTGGACAGCCATTTTTACATGGGCAATCAACTCCGCTTGCTCTGCGGGCGAAAAATAAAGCGGCAAATGTTTAAACCCAGGCGGCGGAGGTGTTTGAGACCGTGTCATATGAAACATGAGTGACGAAGCGACTGAGCTAAGTCTAGTGTCTTTACTCGCCTAACATCCATAATAGCGGTAGCATCCCCAAAGAAAGCGACATGCCGTTTGTGCATCAAATCAAGGGGCATTTTCGGGTGATGTCTTCCGGCTAACTGCTAACACACAGAAAAAACGACTCTCTCCCCTTGCGAGTCTGTTTTCTCGCCCCATATCGGGCGGGAAGGGATTTTTGCGCGTGCAGAGTGCTGCGTAAAAATGCCCACTAATTCTTACTATTTGCAGGTGCCGATAGCGGGCCTGCCCACAAATTGGAGCATGATACATGTCTAAAGTGATCGGTATCGACCTTGGCACCACGAACTCTTGTGTTGCGGTCATGGACGGCGATAAGCCAAAAGTCATTGAAAACGCAGAAGGTCAGCGCACAACACCTTCTGTTGTTGCCTTTACGGAAGACGGCGAACGCCTCATCGGTGTCCCTGCGAAACGCCAAGCGGTGACAAACCCAGAGCATACATATTTCGCGGTCAAGCGCCTCATTGGCCGTCCTTTCACAGACCCAGCCATCAAGAAAGATGCCAAGCTCGTCCCCTATAAGATTGTTAAAGGTAAAGGCGGCGATGCCTATGTTCAGGGCCGCGATAAAGAACTGTCTCCAGCTGAAGTCTCTGCGATGACTTTGACGAAAATGAAAGAAACGGCCGAAGATTTCCTTGGCGCTGAGGTGACACAGGCCGTGATTACGGTTCCGGCTTACTTTAATGACGCGCAGCGTCAGGCGACAAAAGATGCCGGTAAGATTGCGGGCCTCGAAGTTCTCCGCATCATCAATGAGCCAACGGCTGCGGCGCTGGCTTATGGTATGAACAAGGAAGACGGTAAGACGATTGCGGTTTATGACCTTGGTGGCGGTACATTTGATGTGTCGATTCTCGAAATTGGTGACGGCGTTTTCGAAGTGAAAGCCACCAATGGCGACACATTCCTCGGCGGTGAAGATTTCGATATGCGTATCGTTGAATATTTCGCAGAAGAGTTCAAAAAAGAGAATGGTATTGATCTCAAAAAAGACAAGCTCGCTCTCCAACGTCTTCGTGAAGAAGGCGAGAAGGCCAAGAAAGAACTGTCTACAGCCTCGACCTATGAAGTGAACCTTCCCTTCATCACGGCGGATGCCTCTGGCCCAAAACATTTGAACATGAAACTGACCCGCGCCAAGCTCGAAAAGCTTGTTGATGATCTCATCAAGCGTACCATCGCACCGATTAAAAAGGCCATTGCCGATGCCGGTATCACAGCCTCTGACATTGATGATGTTGTTCTCGTTGGCGGTATGACACGTATGCCAGCTGTCCAAGAGGCCGTGAGCAAATATTTCGGTAAAGACCCGCATAAGGGTGTGAACCCTGATGAGGTCGTGGCGATGGGCGCAGCGATCCAAGCGGGCGTTCTACAAGGCGACGTTAAAGACGTGCTTCTTCTCGATGTAACGCCGCTCTCCCTTGGTATTGAAACCGAAGGCGGCGTGTTCACACGTATGATTGACCGAAATACAACAATCCCAACCAAGAAAAGCCAAGTCTATTCAACGGCGGCTGACAACCAATCTGCTGTGACGATTAAAGTCAGCCAAGGTGAACGCGAAATGGCTGCGGACAATAAACTGCTCGGTCAATTTGACCTTGTGGGCATTCCGCCGGCGCCGCGCGGCATGCCACAAATCGAAGTGACCTTCGACATTGATGCCAATGGTATTGTGAATGTCTCTGCGAAGGATAATGCGACTGGCAAAGAGCAGCAAATTCGCATCCAAGCCTCTGGTGGTCTGTCCGATGAAGATATTGAAGCGATGGTTAAGGACGCCGAAGCCAATGCGGAATCTGACAAAGAACGCCGCGAGCTTGCGGAAGCTAAGAACCAAGCTGAAGCCATGATCCACAAGGCCGAATCTGATTTGAAAGAACATGCTGAAGCAATCTCTGAAGAAGATAAAACAGCTGTCGAAGAAGCGCTTGCAGAGGCGAAAGAAGTGGCAGAAGGTGAAGACACAGCGCTTATCGTTGATAAGGTTCAGGTTCTGTCTGCTGCGTTGATGAAAGTTGGCCAAGCCATGTATGAGCAAGCGCAAGCGGATCAAGATACAGGCCCAGCCTCACAAGCTGACCAAGCGGAAGATGACGATGTTGTCGATGCTGAATTTGAAGATGTTGACGATGAAAGCGCCGCGTAAACTGCGCAGCATTTGACGAAATTTAAGGCTCCGCGTTTAAAGCGCGGGGCCTTTTTCAAATGGGGACCCACAAACATATCGACCCGCCTTTTGGTGAATATGCCTTGTCAGCCAAGCGAGAGCGTTTCCGTTTGAGTGCGCAGGCCTGCCGCGATACGCGGCGAGGTCGTTGGCTTGCCTCTTTTGCGCGCAAGCGGGCGATAAAGGGTTTGAACGAACCTTTTGATGTCACGGTCGATAAGACATTTGGCGTAAAAGCGCGGCTTTACCCCTCGACCAATCGCTGCGAGAAGCGGGCACTCTGCGGTGTCGATATTTGGGATTACGGCGAACGCGAGGCCCTCCGCAATCATATTGAAGAGAGTGGTACAAAACAGCCCTATGTATTTTTGGATGTTGGCGCCAATGTTGGGCTCTACTCACTTTTTGCCCATGGCTATGCTAAGCACGCGGAGCAGGACATTCGGCTGATTGCTATTGAGCCAAGCGCAGAGATGGGCGAGCGCCTCTGCGTAAATGCGCGGGCCAGTCAAGCCAATATTGAGTTAAAGCGTTATGCTATCGCCGCCGAGGCAGGTGAGGTGTTCCTCTCTGATGGGGGCGGTAACCGCGGCGAAGGGAAATTGGTTGAAAACGGCGAGCCCGTTACGGCTCTGACTCTTCTGCAGCTTTGCGAAAATCAAGGCATCACCCGTATAGACGGACTGAAGATGGATATTGAAGGCCAAGACCTTGCGGCCTTAACACAATTTTTCAGCCAAGCGCCTGAAAGCCTCCATCCAAATATGATGATCTTGGAAATAGATGAGACATCTCGGAAGCCCCTCATTGAACTCGCGCAAGCGAATAACTATTTGATAGTTACACGCACACGCATGAACATTGTCGTGACGAAACAGGACTTAACGTAAATGGCTAAACGCGATTATTACGAAATACTTGGCGTGTCTAAGACAGTTGATGCGAAGACGATGAAATCCGCCTTTCGTAAAAAGGCCATGGAATGCCATCCTGACCGGCATCCTGATGACCCCGAAGCAGAAGCGCGTTTTAAAGAGCTTAATGAAGCTTACGGTATTTTGTCTGATGAACAAAAGCGTGCCGCCTATGACCGAATGGGGCATGCCGCTTTTGAACAAGGCGGCGGCGCGGGCGCGGGCGGCTTCCAAGATTTCAACGATATTTTCAGCCAGATATTTGGCGGCGCCGCGGGCGGCGGCGGTTTCGCTGATATGTTTGGCGGCGGCGGACGGCGTCAACGCGAAACCATGCAGCGCGGCTCTGACTTACGGTATGAATTAGAGATCTCCCTCGAAGAAGCCTATACAGGCAAAGACATAGATATCACGGTACCGATTGCGGAAGATTGCGAGCGATGTGACGGAATTGGTGCAGAGCCGGGGGCTAATGTCGAAACCTGTTCAACTTGCGCAGGTCATGGCCGCGTGCGAACTCAGCAAGGGTTCTTCCAAATGGAACGCGCCTGTCCAACCTGCGGCGGGCAAGGTGAATATGTCTCCAACCCTTGTAAAGCTTGTGACGGCGTAGGTCAGACACGGCAAGAAACGGAGCTGGATGTTTCTATCCCAGCGGGCGTGGAAGACGGCACACGTATCCGCCTGACAGGGCAAGGCGATGTCGCTCCCAAACGCGGCGGCTCGGCCGGACGTCAACGCGGGGATTTATATATTTTCGTCGGCGTGAAATCCCATGATCTATTTGAACGCGACGGGGCGAACCTCTTTTGCCGTGCGCCTGTACCCATGACGACGGCGGCGCTGGGCGGGGATATTGAAATCCCGACGATTGATGGCGGCCGTTCTAAAATCAAAGTTAGCGAAGGTAGCCAGACGGGCAAACGCCTGCGCCTGCGCGGTAAGGGCATGAGCGTGCTACGCTCGGATAAACGCGGCGATATGTATATTGAGCTGGCCGTAGAAACCCCGTCGGGCATAACGAAACGACAGCGCGAATTGCTAGAAGAATTTGCGGCAGAAGGCGGTGATCATTCCGTTTCACCAGAGAGTCGGAACTTCTTTGATAAGGCAAAATCGTTCTGGGATAATTTGGTTGACTAAGGGCTCCCTTAATGGGGTGTTTTAGAAAGAGTTTCTAAAACCCTGGCTTATCTTTGACTTGGCTTAATCTTTTTGGGTTAGAACTGGCATATGAAAGCCGCCTCTAAACGCCGTATTTTCACGACGCTGATGACGCTTTTCGCGACATCATTTGTCATCTCAATTATTGGTCCAAAATTAGGGCCACAATCAGACCTACTGGCGGATACGTTTAAAATTGCGCTTCTCGTTGCGGTTTCCACGGCGATTATTAGTTTTTCGGCTTGGACATTGACCCATTGGAAGGGGGACAGTTCGCTTCACGGTGCGGCGGCTGGCGCTTTAACAGCGCTTTTAATTGTGCCTCTACCTGCTGCGGCTTGGACGTTTAAAACGGAAGTCTTTTCCGCCTATCAAGAGATGGGTTTAATTCCCGCTATATTTTCTGCGATCCTGCCCACAATAAATGCGGGGCTTTATACTTTCGTTGATATTACTAAAGCTTCGCTTATCGCCGTGTCAGGAAGCCTCTGTCTTGGCGCCGCTATTGCTTATTATATGGCGGCGAAAACGCGAGACACTTAGGCGCTTATAAATCCTAAAATCAAATAAAGCCCAGTCGTAATCGCCCCGCCAATTAGGGCATAGGGGAGCTGCGTGCGGATATGATCAATATGGTCATTGGCCGTTGCCATACTGGCAATGATGGAGGTGTCTGATGTCGGACTACAATGGTCGCCAAAGACCCCGCCGCCTATAGCGGCTGCAATTGCCAAAGTCGGAGGAACGTCCATGCTAAGTGCGAGCGGTACTGCAATGGGTATCATGATTGCAAATGTCCCCCAGCTTGTCCCCGTTGAGAAGGCGACAAAACAACTAATTAGGAAAATCATCGCGGGCACGAAGGCCGGCAAGATAAAGCCTTTCGCTGTTTCGGCGACATAGATACCGGTGCCTAAATCTTTGCACAGACTCCCTAAAGCAAAGGCCAACACCATTAAAATCGCGAGGGGCACCATGCCCGACATGCCCGATAAGACCGTCTCGAAACTCTCACGAATACCTAACTGTCCGCCAATTTTATAAAGAACCATTGCTCCAAGCACGGCAAAGCTTGTGGCATAGAGAACGGATTTTGACCCTGACCCGTTAGACAGCGTTCCAAAGAGGCCGGACTCTTTTAAGCTCGACCAACCTCCGCCTGTCATCATGAGGAAGATGAACATAAGGCCCACCATCAGTAAAATGGGGATGAGCATATTTTGTGCCTTGGCCGCGACGCCATCTTTCGCCTCTACATCGGACGCGCCGTCGCCCATCATGATTTGCGCGTCTTCTCGGTTCAATAGTCCCGTATCTCTGGCGCGCCGTTCCGCCGTTTTCATTTCGCCAATATCGCGCCCGCTCAGGATAACGAAAATGAGGATAAGAATAACGAGCATCGGATAGAAATTCAGCATAGTCGCACCAATGAAGATTTCTAATGGCGTGTCTTCCAATCCAGATTGGGCGGCAATTAATCCCATGATAAAAGCGCCCCAGGCATTAAAGGGGATAAGGACAGAGGAGGGCGCAGAGCCGCTATCTGCGATATAAGCCAGCTTTTCACGCGGGATACCTAGGCGGTCAAACACGGGCCGATAAAGCGCGCCGACGGTCATGATTGAGATATTGCTTTCAATAAATAAAAGCAGCCCCGTACCGAGGGCGAGCAGCTCTACGAGCCGTCTTTGACCACGGCTTTCCGCTTTATCGGACATGGCCATTAGTTTCCTCATCAACCAATTGACAAATCCCGCAACGCCGCCCGAGCGCTGTATGAGGGCAATGAGCGCGCCGACAATTAGAGTGAAGAGTATAATGCGCGTATTGCCTGCGCTCTCAAAGACGCCGACAATCGCGTCCATTGTATCAAATGTACCTGTCAGCGGATTACCGCCTGCTAGGATAACAAATCCAATCCATAAGCCCGCGGCTAGAGACAGAAAGACTTGCCGGGTAAGGAGGGCCAAGCCAATCGCGAGAACAGGCGGGAGCAGGGAGAGAAAGCCAATAGAATTTTCCATAAATTCCGATAGCGCGACCAGCCTTGCGCGAAAAGGATATTTTCAAACAGCTGCAATTGCGGGTTTGGGTCTGCTAAAAGTCCTTCAAACAAGGCTTCACTCTTTAGGCCGCGCCCTATATGAGCTCCCGCGATGACAGGCCCTATTGATATATTCGTGCAAGCCGAAGGCTGGCCTGACTGCGCGGCGCTCTCAGCGCAGGCTATTACCGTCGCCGCGCAGCAGCTCGCCGCGCCGCGAGAAGGTGAGCTCTCCCTTGTCCTCTCCGATGACGCACAGGTTCGTATTTTAAATCGCGATTACCGCGATAAGGACAAAGCCACCAATGTGCTTTCTTTTCCGCAAACAGGCCCGCTTCTCGGAGATATTATTTTAGCGCGCGAAACGGTTGAGCGGGAAGCGCAAGAAAAAAACATTTCTTTCGAAGCGCATTTGACCCATCTTATCATTCATGGCTGGCTACATTTGCAGGGTTATGATCATGAAACGGATGCCACGGCTCAGGAAATGGAAGCCATTGAAATTGCCGCTTTAGGTAAGCTGGGCATTGACAACCCTTATCAGGTGAGTGACGACTAATTCCATCATGACTGACGACAATTCGACCGCCGTGCCGCCAAAGCGCCGATTACGTGATTTTCTAAAACGCGCAACCGCTGACACACCTTCAACGCCAGAAGTTTCTGACCTATCGCAGCGCCGTATGGTGAACGCGGCGGAACGCTTCCACCGTTTGCGCGTGGATGATGTGATGGTGCCCCGAGTCGATATTGTGGCGGTTGATAGTGCCTCGACCCTGACGGAATTATCTGCTGCCTTTAAGGCTGCAGGGCATTCGCGCCTACCCGTTTATAAAGAGACCTTAGATGACCCAACGGGTATGGTGCATATTAAAGATTTGCTCCCCTATCTTATGCTCGACGTAAAGGGCCGGACGAATAAGACCTATCCGGACAAAAAAGTGCTCCAATATATCAAGCGCGAAGTCCTCTTTGTGCCGCCCTCAATGCTGGCTCAAGATCTTTTGCGGAGAATGCAAGGGCGTCGAATTCATATGGCTGTTGTGGTGGATGAATATGGAGGCACGGACGGCCTCGTCACGATTGAAGATCTGATCGAGACGATTGTTGGAGATATTGATGATGAACATGATGAACAAGATCCGGAAGTTCAGATTGTCACAGGCCGAAATGGGCGCTCTGTTTGGGAAGCAGATGCGCGAATTCTCATTGATGATTTTGAGCAAGCACTGGGACGTGATTTTGCGACGCCTGACGAAGAAGATGATGTTGATACATTAGGTGGGCTAATTTTTACATTGGCGGGCCGGGTCCCTGAACGCGGTGAGATTATTCGCCATGCTTCGGGCGTGGAATTTGAAGTTATGGATGCCGATTCTCGCCGCGTAAAACGCTTACGCATAACGGATACCCGCCGAAGAGAGTCTGACGGGTCTATAAGACCTGCGGTAAAGACAATAGAAACGCCAGATGAGAAAATTGGCGAGGCACCGCCAACCTCCAATTCATAATGCTGCAGGGCGTTTTATTTCGTGACGACGGTTGGGCCGGTCGCGGGCTTGGGTTGGTCTTGGGCGCTCTTGCTGTGTTGGGCCATGCGCCTTTTCATTTTTGGCCGATTGCGCTTGTTTCTTTTGCGTGCCTATTTGTGCGGTTAGATTGGGCGTCAAAAGCAGACCGTCCAGGTAAGGCCGGGTTTTCAGCCGCGCTTTGGTGGGGACTGGGTTATTTTGCGGCGGGCACTTTTTGGATTGGCTCAGCTTTTATTGAGCGCGGCCCAGAATTTATCCCGATTATGCCTTTTATGGTGGGCGGTCTTGCGCTTTTGCTTGCTATTTTTTGGGGGCTTGCGGGCGCTTTTTTGGCGCGGTACAGAGTGTCAGGCCTCTGGGCGGTCATGGGTTTTACCGCGGCCTTTCTGCTGGCGGAACTGACGCGCGGGCATATATTTGGCGGCTTTCCGTGGAACCTACCCGCTTACATATTTGAAGCAGGCTCTCGTCCCTCCCAACTTGCGCGATGGGTTGGAGCCTATGGCTTATCGGCACTCGTTTTATTTATTAGCGCGGCGTTCGGGCAGGTGCTCTTGCGCTGCAAACAAATCTGGCCATACGCCGCATCACTTATTCCGATTATTGGACTTTACGGGATTGGGCATATTCGTCTGTCCGGCGCTGAGCTTGCCACTCATCCAGATATTAATCTGCGAATTGTTTCAGTTCCTTTTAAACAGTCGCAGATGATGTCGCCAAATAGCGCCATTGAAGTCACCAATGATTTTATTCAAGCCAGTATAGAACCGGGTATAAAAGAGGTAACTCATTTGGTTTGGCCAGAAGGCGCTGTGCGCGGTTTTCGAGGGCCGGCTATGGATGATCCAGAGCTGCTTTCAGTTGTTGGATCTTGGCTAGCAAATGGTGATGAGACGCCGCCAGTCTGGTTGATGAACTCGCTTCAAACAGAATTAGATCAAACCCGCCAGCGTTATTATAACGTCTCAGTGGCCATCGAGTTTAATGCCTATGGGGTGGCGATTAATTCGATTAGCAATCGAAAGCGAAAGCTTGTAGCCTTTGGCGAACATATCCCCTTCATGGACTGGTTTGAGGATGTCCAATTCCCTTTGATTTCTACAAATCTTGCTTCAATTTCCCCGGCAAAAGAAAAACGTCTGGCCGATTTCCCTGGACTGCCACGCCTCTCACCGCAGCTTTGTTATGAAGTGGTTTTTCCTGGCTTAACCCCGCACGGCGACGGAAAACCGGCTGAGTTTATCCTGAACCAATCTAATGACGCGTGGTTTGGGCGAAGCGCCGGACCCGCTCAGCATGCGAATACGGCCGCGTACCGCGCAATCGAAACGGGTTTGCCAATTATCCGTGCGGCGTCCAATGGAATCAGCGGACAAATTGATCCCTATGGCAGAATTCAGGATAAGGTTGTAAATTCAGAGTTTCATCACATAGATGTGAGTCTTCTTAAGGCGTTGAAGTTCAATAGTAATATCAAAGCCATTGATTTCCTCTTACTATTGATAAGTCTGTCAATATGCGGCATAGTGATTTTTATTAGAGGGCAGAGAGTGGGATCTCGCGCCTGAAACGGAACTAATAAATAACTCAATATTTTGGTGGAGGCACCAAAGGCAAATTTTGTCAGATATAAGAGTTAGATGGGATTAATTATGAATGAGAAACTTGGCCCGCGGTCGCCAAATCCGGTTGATGTACATGTGGGCGCACGTGTACGTCTACGCCGAAAAATTCTGAAACTTAGCCAAGAAAAATTGGGTGAGCAGTTAGGTGTGACCTTTCAGCAAGTTCAAAAATATGAACGGGGTGCAAACCGTGTTGGCGCGAGCCGTCTTTGGAAGCTCTCTGAGGTCCTCGATGTGCCCGTGAATTTTTTCTATGATGGTTTATCGACAGAATATGGCGGGCAATCTGAAAGCTCAGCTTTATTGTCTGAAACGCCAGATCAGTCTCCTGTCGTCTATGATTTTATCAATTCGACGGATGGTGTGAGCCTTGCAAAAGCCGTCTTGAAAATCAAAAATAAGGCGGTACGTCGCCAGATTTTAGAACTCGCCCGGTCTTTGGGTGAAAATCAAGACGAATAGCACTTTATAGTTCGCGCCGCGCCGCTTATAGGCGCGGCAATGAGCTTTGATCGTGACACCGATAAATTCCGGACTTTTGGCCGCGCCAAAGGCCGTCGTCTTTCGCCTCATATGCAGGCGATATGGGATGAGGCCTTTCCGAAATTAAAATGGGACATGTCCACCCCAATGCCTGCTGGCCAGCTTTGGCTGGAAATTGGCTTTGGCGGTGCGGAACACTTACTTTGGCAGGCGCAGCATCATGCCGATATCCATCTTATTGGCGCGGAGCCCTTTCTAAATGGTGTGGCAAAAGCCGTGCGCGGTGCGCATGATTCCAATTTAAAAAATCTGTCTTTGCATCATGGAGATGTGCGAGATCTTTTAGATGCTTTGCCAGATGGGTCGCTGTCTAAAATTTTCGTTCTATTTCCCGACCCATGGCCGAAAGCCCGCCATCATAAACGCAGATTGCTCCGGTCTAAATTTATTGCAGAACTGCACCGCGTGTTAAAACCGGGCGGGGAACTCCGTTTTGCCAGCGATATTATTCACTATGTCGATTGGACATTGTCTCGCCTGAAACGCCATGGCGGTTGGAATTTCACCCATATTGAGAATTCAGATTGGCGAACGCGCGGTGACGATTGGCCCGGAACGCGTTATGAAGCCAAGGCTGGACGCGAAGGTCGTCCTTGCCATTATTTCAAATTTACCCGAACAGATTAAGTGATTTATGATAGATAGGATTCTCCATGCGCCCAAATAACCGAGCTCTCGATCAACTTCGCGAGGTGTCTTTTGAACCTGGCGCAAATGCCTATGCGGAAGGCTCCTGCCTCGCGAAATTTGGCGGCACCCATGTGTTGTGCACAGCTTCTATTGACGCAGGTGTTCCGCGTTGGTTGAAGGGCAAAGGCCGCGGCTGGGTCACAGCAGAATATGGCATGTTGCCGCGTTCAACACATACGCGCAATTCCCGTGAAGCCGCCCGCGGTAAGCAAAGCGGACGAACGGTTGAAATCAGCCGATTGATTGGCCGCTCGCTCCGCGCTGTTATTGATCTCGAAAAATTAGGCGAACGTCAGATCATCGTCGATTGCGATGTGATGCAAGCGGACGGCGGAACCCGTACGGCCTCTATTTCTGGCGGCTGGGTTGCGCTTTGGCTCGCCTGCGAGAAGCTGGTTAAAGAGGGCGAGCTAGATGAAAATCCTATGTTTGCCAATATGGCGGCTGTTAGCTGCGGTATTGTTGAGGGCGAATGCCGCCTCGATTTGGAATATACGGAAGATAGCGCGGCTCAAGCCGATGCCAATTTTGTTCTGACGGATAAGGGCGGTATCATTGAGGTTCAAGCCAGTGCCGAGGATACGCCGTTCACGGCGGATGAAATGAACGAGCTCACACGCCTGGCTGTCAAAGGTATCGGTGAGCTGTGCAAAATGCAGCAGGCCGCCATTAAATAACGCAAGTGCCGTTCTATAGGAAAGGTCAAGATATTGGATATTGAGATGACGAACCGCACAACTCTTCTATCTTCCCTCGCGGTCGAGGCTGACCGTGATATAAATATCCGAGCGCTTTTCGATGCAGAGCCTGACCGTATGTCGCGTTTCGTGATGCGTGAGGGGCCATTGCGGGCCGATTTTTCAAAACAGGCTTTAGATAAAAAGGGCTTAGACGCTTTGTTGGCGCTCGCGGCCAAATGTAATCTAGAAGAATGGCGCGCAAAATTATTTGCGGGCGAGCGGGTCAATACGTCTGAAGACCGTGCGGTCTTACATATGGCCTTGCGCGGTGTGGGCGGGACTGCTGAAAATCAAAAACAAGTTGCCGAGATGCGCCGTCATATGGCCGGTTATGCCAAAGCCGTTCGCGCGGAAGGTAAGTTTAAAAATATCGTCCATATCGGGATTGGCGGCTCTGACCTTGGCCCGCGCCTCGTCGCAGATGCGTTTGAAGCGGCCGCCGAGCAAAGCCTAACACTTCGCTTTGCTGAAAATATTGACGGTGCCTCCGTGAATGATGCGGTGAAAGGATTAAATCCCGCCGAGACTTTGGCCGTTGTTGTGTCCAAATCTTTCGGGACGCAGGAAACAAAAATGAACGGACAGAGCGTTCGGGATTGGCTCGGAGAGTTTGGCGGCTCAAATATGATTGTGGTGACCGCGAACCGTGACCGCGCTGAAAGCTTTGGAATTGCGCCTGACAATATTTTCGATTTTTGGGATTGGGTCGGCGGGCGCTATTCTGTGTGGTCAGCTGTGGGCTTGTCTTTGCAAATTGCCTATGGCCCCGATGTTTTTGCCGAGTTTCTGGACGGGGCAAAAGCTATGGATTTGCATTTCCGAGATCAACCTTTGCAAGAAAACCTACCCGTGATGATGGCTCTGGTCGGCGTGTGGAACCGCAATGGATTGGGATATGGCTCGCAGGCGGTTATTCCTTATGCGCGCCGCTTGCGAAAATTCTCGGCCTTCCTGCAACAGCTCGAAATGGAAAGTAACGGGAAATCTGCCACCCGAGACGGCGAAGCGGCAGGCCTTACTTGTCCTGTGATTTGGGGTGATGAAGGCACGAATGGCCAGCACGCCTTTTTCCAATGGCTACATCAAGGTCCAAGTGAAGGCCGTTATGGCGGCGCGCCCGTCGATTTTATTGCCGTGCTGAAAGACCATGAAAACCGCCCTGACCATCATAGCGCGCTTCTCGCAAATTGTTTTGCGCAATCCGAAGCTTTGATGTTGGGTAAGACGGAATCTGTTGTGCGCGGCGAAAATGCTGACCGCGACGATATAGATGCGCTTGCGCCGCAAAAAACATTCCCAGGCAACCGCCCGTCCACAACAATTTCTTTAGATGCGCTTACGCCTAATGCCTTGGGTCATTTGATTGCGCTTTATGAGCATAAGACCTTTGTTCAAGGTATCCTCTGGAATGTGAATAGTTTTGATCAATGGGGCGTTGAACTCGGCAAGGTTTTGGCTAACACAATTTTGGATGAAATGGAGTCTGGAGAACTCGGCAAGCATGACCCATCGACAATCGCCCTAACGAATCTGATTAATAAGAATCGCGAATGAAAAGGGGCGGGCAGGGAACGGCTTAGGGGGCAACCAGCGCCATTCAACCTGCCCAGGCCGGCGGCGTTCATCCCCCCAGATGTGTACGCTTCCGACCTCGAAAATTAGTTAGTTCACAGCGGCTGAATGCAAACTGAATGTCTCGACTCGAAAGCCCAAACAGGGCATTATTAAGACATGCGTTCATTCATTTTCAGTTTATGTTTCATGGTTGCGGCGTGCTCTGGACAGGGTCCCGAAACGGTGGGGTCAGGGGTAAATCATCCGATTATTGTGATGGAGACAGAGGCGGGGTTAATGGAAATTACTGTCTATCCGGACAAGGCGCCTATCAGCGCTGGCGATTTCCTGCGCTATGTTGATGGCAAGTTTTATGATGGGCAGGGGTTTTACCGGACCGTCCATGTAAAAAATGATCCGCTGAATATGGGTATGAGCCTCATCCAAGGCGGGCGTTTGGATAAAGAGATTGTCTTTGAACCCATCGCGCATGAGCTCACGACGGAGACAGGAATAAGCAATGCCAACGGCGCGGTTGCGATAGCCCGGCTAGAGCCCGGAAGCGGCAGTGCTACCTATTTCTTTATCAATATTGGAAATAATGATTTTCTTGATACAGGCGGCACGCGAAATCCCGATGGGCAGGGATATGCGACATTTGGACGGGTGACTAAAGGTCTCGATGTTGCGCGCAAAATCCAAAAGATGGAAACAGCCGCGAGCTCAGATGATCCCGTGACTCAGGGACAAACTTTAAAAGCGCCTATTATCATCACACGGGCTTACAGAAAGTGATCTATCTTACATCGGGTCTTCCCAATTGCGTATCGGCACATTAGGACGCGCTCATGTCTAAGAAGAAAAACAAACCCTTTCGACCTAAAGCGCGCAGACCGCGTGGATTTGAAGATCGTGGCTCTGATGTGTTGCGCGCAGAGGCCCGTCTTATTCAGGCGGCATTTTCTGTCTATGACATTCACGGTTTTGAACCGCTGCAAACGCCCGCCTTTGAATTTGCAGATGCGCTAGGAAAATTTCTGCCTGATGAAGATCGTCCCAATACGGGCGTTTTCGCTTTGCAGGATGATGACGAACAATGGATGAGCTTGCGCTATGATTTGACGGCACCGCTCGCACGCTTTGTTGCCGAGAATTATGACGCTCTCGCCAAGCCTTACCGCCGTTATCAAGCGGGGAGTGTCTACCGCAACGAAAAGCCTGGACCAGGCCGCTTCCGCGAATTTACGCAATGTGATGCCGATAGTGTCGGCGCGGCAGGCGCTGCCGCAGATGCCGAGATGATAATGCTGGCCGCCGAGGTCATGCGCGCTGCAGGCTTAAGAGACGGGCAATATGCTATCCGCGTGAATAACCGAA
>CAYWSI010000003.1:0-37532 GCA_964460585.1 uncultured Algimonas sp. | reverse complement strand
TTGGGAACAGAGGGTCGCAAGTTCGAATCTTGCCGCCCCGACCACGGTTTTTCTTTCTTTTTAGCTGAGTGTAAGGCTTTGATAAGGCCTTGACGTTAGGTTTGCACCAAAGCCTCTTGGGAAAAGTCTATGAATACTGCTCAACAAACTAATAATCTCGCCCCTATGCAGCCACAATCGAAGCCTTTCAAGCAGGTCGAAATTGGACGAATCATAAATGTCGGTTACGCCGTTGCGATGATTTCCATCAGCAAATCACTTATCCGAAACAATCAACTTCAACTCGCGCAAATCGGTACAATTTTGAAAATCGTGACGAGTAAGTCCATCGTTGTGGCGATGGTCGGGTCTCTTAAAATTGGAGCTGAAGATGAGGAAGGCATGTCGGATGGATGTTTAGCCCAGCTAAATATTATGGGAGAGATTACAACCAATGAAACAACGCGGACGACAAGGTTCTTTCGCGGAGTTCGGTCTTTTCCGGTTTTGGGCGAAGCCGTTTATAACATGTCACCTCAAGAACTGACCCTTATCTTTAACCGGGAGAATGAGGCTTGTATTGAAGTCGGGCGTCTCCAACAAGATAGTTCGATCGTCGCCAAAGTTCGAATTGATGATTTATTGTCAAAGCATTTCGCCATTATTGGCTCTACTGGCTCTGGTAAGTCCTGTACGGTTGCGCTGGTGCTTCAAGCTATTTTGAATGAAAACCCAATGGGCCATGTGGTGCTATTTGACCCACATAATGAATATTCAAAGAGTTTCGGAGATCGGGCGGAAGTTATTGATCAAGAGTCTTTGGATCTGCCATTGTGGATATTTGATTTTGTCGAGTCATGTGAGCTTCTTTGTTCTGAAATTGAAGATCAAGCGCGTGAAGAGACGGAAATCCTTCATGATCTATTGCTAAAAGCGAAGCGCCTTTATGATAGATCATTGAGAACGGGCAATTTGAGTACACAAGTAAAGTTGGACGATATTGAGGCGGAGCTACAACGCTCAACGCATATCTCTTTGGATAGTCCAGTGCCATATCGTATTCGGGATGTATCTAAACTTATTGATCATGAGATGGGGAAATTAGAAAACTCGAATAATTTGGCGCCTTATAAACGTCTGAAACGGCGTATAGCGACATTGATAGCGGATCCGCGTTACCAGTTTATCTTTAAAAATCAGGCATCTCCGCGTCCGATTGAAGATATTGTTGGGCGTATTTTCCGCTTGCCAGTCAATGGCAAGCCGATTTCTTGTCTCGATTTTTCAGGTATTCCGTCAGAAGCGCTTAATATTGTTGTGTCTGTCGTCAGCCGTCTCGCATTTGAATTGGCCACATGGTCTGAGCGAAAGCTTCCAATTTTATTGGTTTGCGAAGAAGCGCATAGATATATTCCGCGCGATAAAAGCCTTGGGTTCCATTCGACTCGTAGAATTATTGGCCGAATTGCGAAGGAAGGCCGTAAATATGGCGTATCCTTAGGGATTATCTCTCAACGGCCTTCTGAGCTTGAGCCTTCAACGCTCTCGCAATGTTCAACAATTTTCTCAATGCGGCTCTCTAATGAGTTGGATCAGAATTTTGTCCGAGCTGCGGTTCCTGATGGAGCGGCCGACTTGCTCTCCTTCTTACCCTCGCTTGGTACAGCTGAAACCATGGTGTTTGGGGAGTCTGTAAACCTGCCAATGCGCGTGATTTTAAATACATTGGCCGAAGAATATCGACCGCATAGCTCAAGTGCGAAGTTCACTGAATTATGGAAAAACGAGATGGCGACACCAGAAATGATGGGCAAAGTCTTTGATCGTTGGCGTGCAAGAAGTTATAATGTTGAGGGTAAGTCTTCAGGGTCAGCTCAGGTGCCCGTTGAGGCAGTGGCTCGGGCAGGATTTAGTCAAGCGCCGGCCGCTGCGCCCCCCGCCAGACCGTCCACGGCCCAGCCACGGGCTTTAAATCAGCAGCCCATTAATCCGCAGTCCAATAATCTCGCTGCGCAGGTCAGAGAGAGGCTGAGAGCGCAGGCAACGCCCGCATCTAAAATGCCGCAAGGCCTTGCTGATGTGAAATCTAGGTTAAATTCTGCATTTCATAAGAATATCTAAGCATTCGCTGGATTGACCCTTGGGCTATCCAGCGCTATCGCCCCTCTTATGTATGCTAAGATATATCAGGCTCAACCTTCTGCAATGACCTCTGGTCGTGCGACAGCTGGTGTTTGGATGATTGATTTTCAATCGACCAAGCCTCGCGCCATTGATCCATTGACTGGCAACACGCGCAGTGTTGATACACGGGCTCAATTGGACATGAAATTTGAAACGAAAGAGGCCGCGATTTCATATGCGAAGGCCAATGATATTCCATACCGCGTCATTGATCGTCCAAAGTCAAAACGAATTTCTCGGTCTTATGGTGATAATTTTGACTTTGACCGGAAATTGCCCTGGACGCATTAGAGTCATATTGGGGACCTATAGCTCAACTGGATAGAGCAGCCGCCTTCTAAGCGGCAGGTTTCAGGTTCGAGTCCTGATGGGTCTGCCATTCTCTTTCCGCACTATTTGAAATGGGCATCCAGAAAGTCAAGGAAGGCTGGCCAGTCCTCTTTTACAACGCCATGCGTGCCAGGACGGGTCCATATTGCGATGTCATCTTCAGGTTTGAAGTCATCTAAACGTGTCGCTGAAAAGATCTGAGGTGTATTTTGCGAAGCCCATTTAGCCGCTTGATAGGCTCCCTCGGGGTCAGACCATACATCGCGGCGGGCGTTCCCAAGTAAGATTGGTTTTGGCGAAATAAAAGCCAATAGAGCATGAGCGTCACTGGGTAGAGATTTTTGATTTTTAGCATAGCTTGACGCATTTGGAGTGAGCCAATGCGGGTAAATGCTGACAAGGTTATGTATTGTTTCCCCAGTTTTATCGCGCATGAGGGATGCGCCAGCTGTACCTGATTGATGTGAAATTGCGCCATCAATCGAGCTGCTATAGGCCGCTGCGAGAAGTGCCGTTTTACCATAACGACTATGGCCATATGCGATGAGGGAGCGGTTTGGTTTATCGGCTTTCAACTCATCTCCCAACGCTGTTGTCAAAGATGCCCAGATTGTTAGCGCCCCCGGTCTATCTTGGCGTTTCCCAAAAATACTATCTAGCTGACGCGTTCCTCGTCCTGCACGGTCAGCGATATAATCCGGTGGATGCATCGCAATAAATCCATATCCGCGGTCCAAAATATCTTCCAAAGGCGGTTCAATAATATATCTGCCAAAAAAATGTTTCATCACATATCCAAATAGCCCAATTTTGATTTTTTCATCTGTCAGTGCAGAAACTCCATTCTCAGCAATCACGCCATCGATTGAAGAGAAATTCTGGGATATGATGAGGGGGGCATTGGGGTTTTCATTTGGCCAAACGAAGATAATTTCAATGTCTTGCGCCGTTTGGCCGTGAGATATGGTGTAAAATCTCTGTTCAACAGTAGCTTTTCCGTTCAGCCAATCGGACTTCACTATCTTTGAAGATGTGAGGTCGAAAGACGTTGGCGGCGTAAAGGGGCCATAAATTGCGGATTCTAAAGCGGAAAAGCTGGTAGTCACATCATCTAATTTTGCCGGGGCATATAAATCTGGGCTGAGATCTGCTTGCTGTAATATCATCCGTGCAGGAGCGCATGAGCCCAATGCTAAGATAGCCCAGAGTAATAAGCTAAATGCAACAAAGTCTAATAGTTTAAAAAACCGTCGCAAAGGCTTGTTCTATATCTATTTTTAAATCTGACATATCTTCGAGGCCGCAGGCGAAGCGGATGAGTGGACCAGGTAATTTATCTGCGCAATCTCTGCGGAGTTGCGGGTCGCAATGGATAACTAAGCTCTCGAAGCCTCCATAAGAATAGCCAATACCGAAGATATTCAGTGCATCGACAAATTTCAAAACATCTGATTCAGATAAAGGTTTCAAGACCACGGAAAATATACATCCGCCGCCCGTGAAGTCGCGTTTCCAAAGTGCATGATCTGGATGATCTGTAACAGCTGGATGGAGAACTTGTTGCACCTCATCTCGCGTCATCAACCATTGCGCTAAAGCCAAAGAGGTCGCTTCTTGCTGGCGAAACCTTGGAAGCACGGTACGAAAGCCGCGTAAGATTTGATAAGCATCGTCGGGCGAACTCGCATTTCCAAGCTGTTTCGCTGTTTGCTGCGCTTTTGAAAAACGTGGTTTATCCGCAAAAACCGCGGCGCCATACATAATATCACTATGCCCGCCGAAATATTTCGTGGCGGCATGGACAGATATATCTACGCCGAGCTTTAGCGGTGAGAGTGAAATTCCAGCTGACCATGTATTGTCAATCAATGTTGTGATGTTTTTTGCCTTAGCGACTTTCGCAATGGCTGGAATATCGTGAATTTCAAAGGTAAGGGAGCCAGGGCTTTCCAATAGAATAAGCGAAGTGTTTTTTTTAATCTCATTTGCAATATTTGCGCCGATGCGCGGTTCAAAAAATGTCGTCTCTACCCCCATTTTTTTGAGGAATGTTTGGCAAAATGACCGCGTAGGGCCATAGGCGGAATCGGACAAGAGGACATGGTCGCCCGGTTTGACAACGGATAAAATAGGACCTGTGAGAGCGGCGAGGCCTGACGGATAAAGCATGGTGCCAACGCCGCCTTCTAACTCTGTGAAAAGTTCCGCGAGCGCATCATGGACCGCTGAGCCATGCCGCCCGTAACCTCTTACATCATTGCGGTAGAGGTCTTCGGCCTTTTCAAATAATAATGTGGAAGCCCGCGTTACTGAATGGCTAACAGCCGTACCCAATCCCGCAGGCGGGCGCCCCATATGAGTAAGCTTTGTCGCGAGTTTTGCGTCGTTTTTCATGTGTTTAGCAAAGCCAATTTGGAACAGGGAGATTCCGTTCCCTCAAAAATTCAGGATTATAGACTTTTGATTGATAACGTTGGCCATAATCACAGAGGATGGTGACAATCGTATGACCCGGACCCATATCCCGAGCCATTTCAATCGCGCCCGCAACGTTTATGCCTGATGATCCACCTAAACAAATACCTTCTAACTGATTTAGTTCAAATATGACCTGCAAGGCATCGGTGTCAGAGATTTGGTACTGACGGTCAACGATAATATCTTGGAGATTTGCTGTAATTCGGCCCTGCCCAATCCCTTCCGTGATGGAATTACCGGTGCTTTCTAATTCGCCGCGATCGTAATAAGCAAACATTTTAGAGCCATATGGGTCCGCAAGACCGATTTGGATTTTCGGGTTTTTTGCTTTTAAGGCCATGGACACGCCGCCCAAGGTGCCGCCTGATCCAACGGCGCAAATAAACCCATCTACTTTGCCTTCTGTCTGTTCCCAGATTTCTGGACCAGTTGTATTGATATGCGCATCGCGGTTCGCCGTATTGTCAAATTGGTTGGCCCAAATCGCTGCATTGGGACAGCTCTCATTGAGCTCTTCGGCAAGCCGTTCCGATACATGGATGTAATTACCAGGGTCAGAATATGGCTTTGCATCGACTTCAATCAGCTCAGCGCCGAGCAGTTTGACGGCGTCCTTTTTCTCCTGACTTTGTGTGCGGGGCATCACGATTTTACACCGATAGCCTAAAGCGGAGCAAACCATAGCGAGGCCAATGCCCGTATTGCCTGCCGTTCCTTCGACAACAATTCCGCCGGGTTTTAAAGCTCCGGATTCTTCCGCCGCCCGAATGATAGAAAGGGCAGCTCTATCTTTTACAGATTGTCCCGGATTTAAAAATTCAGCTTTGCCGTAAATCTCACAACCCGTCATTTCTGACGCATCCTTGAGATAGAGCAGAGGGGTGTTACCAATTAGGTCGAGGACGTTGCGGGCTTTCATCATGGTCAGACTCATATGTTTCTTGAACTGTTGTTTGCAGCAGGGCGCGTTCAAAATCCACCGCTTTTCGACAGCTCGCGCAACTGTGCGGCAGATAAAGCTGTAATTCTTGCCTCACGACCTGTGGACAGTCGATTCGGTTGGGTAGTGAAGCTCTGACCTTTATGTCATAGCGGTAATATACCCAGCGAGTCGTCGCCCAACTCTCAGGACTAAACATGACGGAATTGACTTTTACGGCTAAGCAGCATCGCGACATGTCGAATGCCATCGCAGCTCTCTCCATGGATGCTGTGCAGCGCGCAAATTCAGGTCATCCCGGTATGCCAATGGGAATGGCGGATGCGGCGACTGTGCTCTTCTCACAATTTTTGAAATTTGATTCAAAGGCACCAGATTGGGCGGACCGCGATAGATTTATTTTATCCGCCGGGCATGGCTCTATGCTGATATATAGTCTGCTTCATCTGACAGGATATGAAGCTGTCACGATGGACCAAATCAAAAATTTCCGGCAGCTAGGTGCGATTACAGCGGGGCATCCAGAATTTGGTCATGTTCCGGGTGTTGAAACCACGACGGGTCCATTAGGGCAGGGTATCTCCAATGCGGTTGGCTTTGCCTTAGCAGAACGTCAGCTCAACGCGCGTTTCGGTGACGATATCGTTGACCATCATACCTATGTCATCGCGGGTGACGGGTGCTTGATGGAAGGTATCAGCCAAGAAGCGATTGGTTTGGCTGGGCATTTGGGCCTCAACCGCCTGATTGTGCTTTGGGATGATAATAATATTACGATTGATGGTCCTGTCACGCTTTCAAGCTCAACAGACCAAATCGCACGTTTCAAATCTGCAAATTGGAATACAATCGCCGTTGATGGGCATGACCGTGAGGCTGTGGCAGTCGCCCTGCGTAAGGCGAAGACATCGGACAAACCCACGCTTATCGCGTGCAAAACGACAATCGGGAAAGGCGCGCCGACAAAGGCAGGCCTAAATAAGGCGCATGGTTCGCCGCTCGGAGATGAAGAGATTGCCGGAACCCGCAAAGCCCGCGATTGGGAACATGCTCCATTTGAAATTCCAGATCATGTTTATGCAGATTGGGCGAAGCCTGCTGCTGTGGGCGCACAAGCTCACGCAGATTGGGTCAAGCGGGTGAAAGCGCATCCAAAAGGCGAGGACTTTAATCGCGCCATGGCTGGAGACCTTGAGGCAGGTTGGTTGGAAGCTTTCCAAGAGTATAAAAATAACGTTGCTAAAGAGAAGCCCGCTCTGGCGACACGCGTTTCATCCAACAAAGCGCTCGCACCGCTAACTGAAGTGCTAAGCGATGTGGTTTCTGGCTCGGCCGATTTGGAAGGCTCAAACAAGACAAAAACACCTGCAACGTCAGCCGAAATCCAAGCTGGATCCTATGACGGCCGTTTCATAAATTATGGTATTCGGGAACATGGTATGGCTGCGGCTATGAATGGTATGGCTTTGCACGGTGGTGTCATTCCATATTCAGGGCTCTTTATGGTCTTTATGGATTATTGCCGTCCATCGGTTCGGCTGGCAGCCCTAATGGGCCTTCGAACGATTTATGTGGCCACTCATGATTCCATTGGGGTGGGGGAAGATGGCCCAACGCATCAACCTGTTGAGCATTTAGCAAGTTTGCGGGCGATACCAAATTGTTACACCTATCGTCCTGCTGATGCTGTTGAGGTGGCGGAGTGCTATGAATTAGCCTTCCAGAACAAAACAGCCCCTTCTGTCATGGCCTTAACCCGGCAGGGCGTCCCGGCCATTCGGGATGATGCTTCAAAGAATATGTGTGACCGCGGAGCCTATATTATTAGAGCCGGTAAGGGAGCTGATGATATTGTCTTGCTGGCAAGCGGTTCAGAAGTTCATTTGGCTATCGAAGCGGCGGACCGCTTAGAAGAGCAGGGCGTGTCTGCGCGCGTTGTCTCAGTGCCGTGTTTAGACTTATTCCTTGAGCAAGATGAAAAATATATTCGGTCTGTGACGGGTAAGGACTTGCCTAAAATTGCTATCGAAGCCGGTATTCGTCAAGGCTGGGATGGCTTGATTGGACGAGAAGGTGGCTTCATCGGTATGGATAGCTTTGGAGCCTCTGCACCAGGCGCGAAATTATTTACCCATTTCGGAATTACATCCGACGCCATAATTGATCTGGCAAAATCCATCGTCGCTTAGTTGTGAAAGAGCTTCCGGGTGATGTTTTTGTAGCAGGTCAATTGCTAGAGGCTCAAATTCAAGCGCTGTCTGAACAGGGCGTCATGAGTTTTATAAATAACCGCCCAGATATGGAGGCGCCCGTTCAACCCCGTTCAGAAGGTCTTGAACAAGCCGCGCAATCTGCCGGCGTGGATTATTTCTATATTCCTATGGCGGGCGGTTTAACGCCTGGCCTAATAGAGGCCTCTGTCACGGCTTATGAAAATGCCCCGCGTCCTATCGTGGCCTTTTGTGCATCAGGTATGCGTTCAGCAGCATTGTGGGCTTTTGCTCACGTTAAACAATTGGGCGTTGATGGCGTCATGGACGCTATAGCTGAAATCGGATATAACTTGGAGCAAATTCGGGGGCCTTTGACCCAATATGCAAAAGATGGAACTGAATGAATTTTGAGGGTAAAAGGGATGTCACATGACTGTGCGGGACGCTTTTGGAACACAATATAGTTGGATAAAAACTTATAGTGGTCAGATTTTCACAGATGACCTCGTGGCGGCAATTATTGTAACAATTTTGCTTGTTCCCCAATGTTTGGCTTATGCATTACTCGCAGGATTACCGCCGCAACTTGGCATTTATGCGTCTATATTTCCGCTCGTCGCTTATGCCTTGCTCGGCTCATCCAATTATCTGAACGTAGGTCCAACAGCTGTTATTTCCCTTATGACGGCCGCGTCCATTGCAATGATACCGCCCGAAGCCCGTATCGTCAGTGCAGGCGCATTAGCGCTTTTGACCGGCGGCATGTTGATAATCGCGGGTTTTTTTAAGGCAGGTTTCATCATGAACTTTGTCTCTCGTCCTGTGGTGTCTGCTTATATCACAGGTGCGGCTCTCCTCATTATATTTAGCCAAGCGAAGCATATTTTGGGGGTAAAGGTAGAGTCTCAAACTGTATTTGGCATGATAGGTAGCCTTATCTCTCAGATTTCAAGCGCCAAACCCTTGGCAGTGGCGACAGGCCTTGTCGCCATATTTCTATTTATTCTCGTGCGTAAAAGCCTTCCTTATCTTTTAGTTAAGTGCGGACTTCGCGCAAAATGGGCAAAGCTGATTGCGCGAATGGCGCCAATTGGCATTATCATATTCTTTGTCTGCCTGAGCGCTAATTTAGACTTTGGCGGGAAAGGTGGATTGGCGATCGTCGGAGATGTCCCAGCAGGATTACCACCCTTATCATTTCCGCATTTGTCGATGGCAGAATATGAAAATCTCCTCGTGCCAGCCTTAGTTATCGCCATTGTCGCCTTTGTTGATAGTACATCGACGGCTCAAGAATTAGCGGCCCGAAAGCGCAGCCGCGTGGATACGAATAAAGAACTACTTGGAATTGGAGCGTCTAATGCGGTGGCGGGTTTGACGGGTGGCTATCCGATAAACGGCTCCATGTCTCGCTCTGCTGTTAATTTTACAGCAGGGGGCAAAACACCGCTAGTCGGATTGTTAGTTGCTCTATTTATGGCGCTGACGGCTCTGTTCTTAACGCCAGCCTTATATGATTTACCTTTGTCTGTATTGGCGGCGTTGATTATCGTGGCTTGTCTAAACTTGCTCGATTTCGGCAGTATTTGGAGAACTTGGATGTATTCCAGGGCTGATGGGATAACGGCCCTCGCAACGTTTTTAGCCGTGCTCACCCTTGGCGTACAATGGGGCGTCCTTGCGGGAGTTGTCTTGGCTATGATTTTACACATCAGGAGCAGTTTGACGCCGCACATGCCTTTAGTCGGGCGGTTTAAAGGCACAGAGCATTACCGAGATGCGGAGCGTTTTAATGTTGAAATACATGAGACTGTGAAAACTCTTCGTATTGATGACAGCCTTTATTATGCCAATGCGCGTTATCTGGAGGACCGCGTTGCAAAAATCGTCTCAGAGCATCCTCAAATGAAAGATCTTATTCTCATGTGTACAGGTGTTAGCCGTATTGACGCCAGCGCTTTGTCTAGCCTCATCGAAATAAATAAACGGTTGAAGGGCGTTGATGCGAAACTTCATCTGTCCGACTTGCATTCTATTGTGAGAGAGAGATTCTATAGGTCTGATTTTCTTGAGCAATTAAGCGGGAATGTATATTTGTCACAGCATGACGCCATGATTGACTTGCAGCCAGAGCCAGATTGGTCTCAATTTTCGGACCATATCGACATTCACTGAATACCAATTTCAAGAAAGCGCTTTACCTAAGACCTCTTTCTGCCTTACGACGCTCGGGACGATGCTGTGCGCGCGCGCAAATGACTTTGCGACCCGCAGCCAAATGAAAGACATATCATGCCGGATGACATTACTGCCGGCTCCGAAGAAGCTGCGTCCAATGGACGCAAACGCCGGAGACGGGCAAGATATAAACGTGGGGGCGGCAGTGGAGCTCGGCCAAGGCGCCGTCAAGCCAATGTATATGCAGCCCTAGATCTTGGCACCAATAATTGCCGTCTTCTTATCGCTAAAGATTCAGGTGATGCTTTTAAAATCATCGACAGTTACAGCCGTGTTGTTCGCTTAGGACAGGGATTGGCGGCCACAGGCACTCTGAGTGATGAAAGTATGAATGCCGCTGTTGAAGCGATTGCAGTTTGTGCTGCCAAAATGAAAGCCAAACGCGTGAAACGCTGGCGCTGTATAGCAACGGAAGCTTGCCGCCGTGCGAGCAATGGAGAAGCTTTCCTTCAGCGTGTCAAAGATGAAACTGGCCTCAGTTTGGAGGTTATCAGCCCTCGAGTAGAAAGTCGTTTGGCAGTCATGGGTTGCCTAAATCTAGTGGATACATCAAAAGATGTGGCGTTAGTCATTGATATTGGCGGCGGATCTACTGAACTCTCTTGGGTCGATGTTAGAAAACTCGGGAAAGACCAAGCCAAGCGTAGGCTCCATAGGCCGCCAATAAGTGCATGGGCCTCGCTTCCGATAGGCGTTGTAACCTTGTCTGAACTTGTGCCTGAAATTGATGACAAAACACTTTGGTACGATACGTTACGCGATGTAGTCCGTGAAAAAATTAAAGAACAAGGGTGTGAAACCCGCTTTACAAATTTGTTTCAACAAGGACGCGGTCATTTGATTGGTACGTCTGGCACAATTACCTCCTTGGCCGGGATTCACTTGAATTTGCCCTTTTATCAGCGTGCTAAAGTGGATGGGTTATGGTTGCGAACAGCCGACGCGGTGAGTGTGGCACGGGATATGGGGTCGAGAACCCTTGAAGACAGAGCGAAAGAGCCTTGTATCGGTAACGATCGCGCAAGCCTCCTTGTAGCAGGTTGCGCTATTATCGATGTCTTATGCGAAATGTGGCCATCAAAAATGATTCGCGTCGCTGACAGAGGGTTGCGTGAAGGCATGCTCATTGGGTTGATGCAAAAGGGACAAATTTCAAACAATTCAAAATTAGCTGTAAGTCCAGACCCTGCAGCAGGGGCAGCTGATGAAGAGTAAACCGCCAAGTCATAAAAAACGTCCGGCGCGCAACAAAATGACCGGAGGTAAAACTGAAGGCGCCAAACGCTCACGCGTGACCACAAAGTCAGACCAAGATGATGCAACGCGCATGATGCATAAAAAGGTGAAAACGGCGAGCGGCCGTAAAATTTCATCTAAACTCTGGATAGAACGTCAAATCAATGACCCTTATGTCCGCAAAGCGAAAGAGAAAGGCTATCGTTCACGGGCGGCTTTCAAACTTGAAGAATTAGACGACAAGTTTGGGCTCTTGAAATCAGGATCTCTTGTTGTTGACCTCGGCTGCGCGCCCGGAGGCTGGGTTCAGATTGCGATGAAACGAGGAGCTGACCGCGTTGTTGGCATTGATCTTCTCCCCGTTGATCCGGTTCCCGGCGCTGAGTTGATTGAATTTGATTTTATGGATGAGACGGCCTCGCGGCGCATTAAGGCGCTTCTTGGAGCGCAGCCTGACCTCGTGATGTCAGATTTGGCGGCAAATACGACGGGTCACCGTCAAACCGATCATTTGAAAACCGTGGCTCTTGTGGAAGCGGCTGCCGAATTTGCGATGCAAACCCTGCGTCCCGGAGGGCATTTCGTCACAAAAGTGTTCCAAGGCGGTGCTGAAAAAGTACTTCTTGATCGTTTGAAACATAATTTTCAGAAAGTTCAGCACGCGAAACCCAAGAGTTCACGCAAGGGAAGCCCTGAAATCTACCTTGTTGCGCTTAATTTACAAAGCCGAGACGCATAACTGCGCTTATTTGTCCTCTTATCCTCTTTTACACAGGAAAGCCTTTGCACCGCCGCATGAAGGCTGATAACTGCCGCTTGCAAAAGAGATGGAGACTCCCATGGAGATTCGAGAAGGCCTCACCTTCGATGATGTCCTTTTGCAACCCAAGGCATCTGACATTCTACCGGCTGACGCGTCGCTGAAAACGCGGCTGACAAAGAAAATAGATATCAATGTGCCGCTTGTTTCGGCGGCAATGGACACTGTTACGGAAGCTCCCTTAGCAATTGCAATGGCGCAAACGGGCGGGATTGGCGTTATTCATCGAAATCTATCGATTGAAGAGCAGGCCGAGGAAGTTCGCAAAGTTAAGCGATATGAGTCCGGGATGGTAGTCAATCCGATTACGATTGGGCCTGAAGCCACTCTCAAGCAAATTCGTGCTCTTGGACAACATCATAATATCTCAGGCATTCCTGTTGTGGAAGATAGTGGAAAGCTCGTCGGGATTGTCACCAACCGCGATGTTCGATTTGCAAGCAATCCAAATGAGAAAGTCTCCGACCTAATGACCCGTGATTTGGTGACGGTGAAAGCTGGCGCGACAGAAAAAGAGGCACGGGCGCTTCTCCATAAACACCGCATTGAACGCCTAATTGTTGTTGATGATGAATATCGCTGCAAAGGCTTAATCACCGTCAAAGATATGGATAAGGCCGAAAGCCATCCGAATGCCTGTAAGGATAGTAAAGGACGCCTACGCGTGGCTGCGGCCTCAACCGTTGGAGATGCTGGCTATGACCGCGCTATTGCTTTGATTTCGGCGGGTGCTGATGCAGTGGTAATTGATACGGCTCATGGGCATTCATCAAAAGTTATTGAGCAAGTTAAACGCCTTAAAGAAAACTATCCTGAGGCGCAGATTATTGCGGGCAATATTGCGACGGAAGCTGCTGCGATTGCCCTTATCGAAGCGGGCGCGGATGCGATTAAAGTCGGGATAGGCCCGGGGTCGATTTGCACCACGCGTATCGTGGCGGGCGTCGGCGTGCCGCAACTCACGGCAATTATGGATGCATGTCGGGCGGCGAAAAAAGCCAATGTTCCCGTGATTGCGGATGGCGGCATTAAATATTCCGGTGATATGGCGAAAGCCTTAGCTGCGGGTGCAGAATGTGCCATGGTTGGCTCGCTCTTAGCTGGTGCCGAAGAAACACCTGGAGAAGTTTTTTTATATCAAGGGCGTAGTTATAAATCTTACCGTGGAATGGGCTCTGTGTCTGCTATGGCGAGGGGCTCTGCGGACCGATATTTCCAGAAGGAAGTCAACGATACGATGAAGCTCGTACCGGAGGGCATTGAAGGTCGTATCGCCTATAAAGGCCCTGTTGCGCCGATTTTGCATCAATTGCTCGGCGGTATTCGCGCGACAATGGGATATACTGGCTCGCACACGATTCAAGACCTACATAAGAACGCCGAATTTGTGAAAATTACAGGCGCGGGTCTACGTGAAAGCCATGTGCATGACGTGCATATCGCGCGTGAAGCCCCTAACTATTCTATGCCGACTTAATGCGCCTTGGTGGACGTATCCAAGCTGCTGCTGAAGTCTTAGAAGACATCATTGAGCGCCGTACGCCTGTCACGATGGCGCTGCGCGATTGGGGGAAGTCCCACCGCTTTGCAGGGTCTAAAGATCGTTCGGCTATTGGAAATATTGTATTGGATGCTTTGCGGCGGAAAAACTCTATTGGCTTTCGGATGAATGATGAGAGCTCGCGCGCCTTGGCGCTTGGAGCTGCTGTCTTTTCGGGCGGTGTTTCCGTTGAAGAAATTCTCGAGCAAACCGAAGGGGATAAGCATTTTGGTACGCCCCTTACGGAAGACCAAATTGCAAAGCTAAAGGGGCAAATCAAATTAGAAGATGCGCCCGATTGGATACGGGCTGATGTCCCCGATTGGCTCTGGCCTGCCTTTGAGACGAATTTTGATGAGGAAGCTGTCACAGAAGGCGCGGCTCTTACTGAGCGCCCGCCTCTGGATGTGCGGGCAAATGCGATTAAGGCAACGCGTGAGCAGCTAGAGGCGAGTTCAGCGACTCCAACTCAGATTTCCCCGATTGGGATGCGCTTTCCGCCCGTTGAAGGTTTTGGGCGGCATCCGAATGTGCAATCCGACACGGATTTCCTAACGGGTAAATTAGAAATTCAGGATGAAGGCTCGCAAATTGTTAGCCTTCTTGTTGCTGCGAAGCCCGGTGAAACGCTTTTGGACTATTGCGCGGGCGGGGGCGGCAAGTCTTTGGCTTTGGCGTCTGATATGAGCAATGACGGCGCAATTTATTCGTTCGATATTGATAAACGCCGCCTCGCGCCGACCTATGAGCGGGCTACGAGAGCAGGGGCGTCTATTATCAAAGTCGTCCCGCCGCCTGCTAAGAGCTTAAATCACCTCAGAGGGAAGGTTGACCGTGTTTTGGTGGATGCCCCTTGTACAGGTGTGGGAACATGGCGGCGTAAACCTGATGCAAAATGGCGTCTGACCGAAGATGCCTTAGGCCGCCGCATGGCTGAGCAGGTCAAAGTGCTCGATCAGGCCAAGGATTTTGTAAAACCGGGCGGGTTTCTGTTTTATGTAACCTGCTCAATGCTTGCGGCTGAAAATGAAGCGCAAGTCTATGCCTTTTTGGAGCGAACTTCGGGGTTTGAATTGCTTTCGGCTGGGGAAGTTTGGGAAGAGAGATTTGGTGTGGATGCGCCTAAACCGTGGTCCGCTGATGGCTGTACGCTGACACTGACGCCTGCGTCGACAAATACGGACGGCTTTTTCTTTGCCGTTATGGAGAAAACTGCGTGAATAATACCCGAGAAGATATTGTAAAAGAACATGAAAAACTTCTTATCATTGATTTCGGCTCTCAAGTTACGAAGCTGATCGCAAGGCGCGTTCGCGAAAGCGGCGTTTATTCAGAAGTCCATCCTTTCAACAAGGTGGATGCAGCTTTCCTCAAGAGTTTTGACCCGAAAGCCATTATTTTATCGGGCGGGCCGAGTTCCGTGACAGGGATTGGGACGCCCCGCGCTGATGACGCTGTTTGGAGCGCAGGCCTTCCTATTCTTGGAATTTGTTACGGGCAGCAAACTATGTGTGCGCAGCTCGGAGGCGGCGTTGAAAGCTCTGACGAGCAAGAATTTGGCCGTGCCTTTGTAGATACGTCGGGCAGTAGCCCATTATTTGAGGGGCTATCCGACCGCGAAGAGGTCTGGATGAGCCATGGAGACAGAGTAAGTAAGCTCCCAAAAGGCTTTGAGGTGATTGGCGTGTCTCCAAATGCGCCTTACGCGGCTATTGCGGATGAATCCCGCCAATATTACGGTGTTCAATTCCATCCAGAGGTCGTTCACACTCCCAATGGCGCGATGATGCTCCGTAACTTCACCCATACTATCGCAGGGTTTAAGGGTGATTGGAGCATGGCGTCCTTTAAGGATGAGATGATAAAAGCCATTCAGGACCAAGTTGGCGACGGTCAAGTTATCTGCGGCCTTTCTGGTGGCGTCGATAGTTCTGTTGCAGCGGTTCTTATCCATGAAGCCATTGGCGACCAGCTGACCTGCGTTTATGTCGATACAGGCATGATGCGAAAGGGTGAGAGTGATCAAGTCACGGAGCTATTCCGAGATCACTATGACATTAACCTCATCCATGTGGATGCAGGCGATCAGTTTTTATCCCTGCTTGCGGGTGTAAAAGACCCAGAGAAGAAGCGCAAAATTATCGGCGGGACGTTTATCGATATTTTTGAACGCGAAGCCAAGAAAATTGGCGGTGCAAAATATTTAGCTCAGGGCACACTTTATCCAGACGTGATTGAGTCCGTATCTTTTGATGGCGGCCCATCGGTTACAATCAAATCCCATCATAATGTTGGCGGCCTGCCAGAGCGTATGGATCTCGAACTTGTTGAGCCGCTTCGTGAGCTGTTCAAAGATGAGGTGAGGGCTCTTGGGCGCGAATTGGGATTACATCCTGATTTTGTCGAACGGCATCCATTCCCCGGACCAGGTCTTGCTATTCGGTGCCCCGGCGAAATTACGAAGCCTCGCCTAGATATTCTGCGCGAAGCTGACGCGATTTACCTCGATCAGATTAAGAAACACGGGCTCTATAATGATATTTGGCAAGCTTTTGCCGTATTATTGCCGGTTCAGACTGTGGGCGTGATGGGGGATAGCCGCACATATGATTTTGTTTTGGCCCTTCGCGCGGTGACATCTACGGATGGCATGACCGCGGATTACTATCCTTATAGCCATGAGTTCCTCGGCGAGACGGCCACGCGGATTATCAATGAGGTACGAGGTGTTAATCGGGTGGTTTATGATGTAACGTCAAAGCCACCGGGAACGATTGAGTGGGAATAGCCGAGGCTAGTTATCACTAGGCGGGTTGTTGGTTTATTTAGCAGCCCGTCTTTTTTATCTACTTTTCTGGTTCCGCCGCGCTATACTGCGCGAATGAAACTTATATGCCATCCGATTTCTCCCTATGCTCGCAAGGCTATGATTTTAGCACGTCTTTCTGGGATTGAACTGGAGGAGGTTTATCCTAAAAAAGATGGAGCTAATGGATATACCGCTGGTGATAATCCTCTTGGAAAAATTCCGGCTTTGGAATGGCAACCTGGACAGTTTCTTTTCGATAGTCCTGTGATTTGTGAGTATTTGAATAGTCTACGTGACGTTCCTTTGTTGCCTGAAACTGGGCATATGCGGTTTATTCAGCTGTGGCAGCATGCACTTGGGGATGGGCTATCTGATGCGGTTTATAACTACCGAGGCGAAATTGTTAGGCCCGTAGAATTGCATTGGGATGAAATGATAAACCGTCATGACCAAGCCATACGTAATTCGATCACAACGCTTGAAAAGATAAGTCCGTGGCTTGGAGACGATTGGACATATGGGAATATCGCGGTTTTATGTGGTTTAGATTATGCGAGTTATCGCGCCGTGCATTTTGATTGGAAGTCAGCCGCGCCAAATTTGGCGAAATGGCACGAGGGCCTAATGAAAACAAAAGTGTGGCAAGATACAAATGCCTATGATGAGGCCGGAACATGAAACAGGTTCTATTTGTTTTAATAGGGTGGCTGCTTTTAGCGATAATCGGCTTTTTTGCGTGGCCAGAACTTAATTACGAACCCTATGAGGTTTCACCGTCTTATCGTGAGCAGGTAGCGGCATTCAACATACCAGATATGCCAGATGATTGGACGTGGGCTTTTTTTGAAAGCGAAGATGGCGTAAAAATGCGCTATGGGCAAACGGGTAATGCCGGATCCGCAATGGCCACAGTTGTTATGATCCCGGGTTATACGGCGACCATGGATATGTATGGCGAGCAGGTCGGTGACATTGCGTCGCGTGGATATCATGTTATCGGATTTGATTTACGCGGGCAGGGCGGGTCCGAACGTCCCCGTCCATCCCAACCTGAAAAACTGCTGATTGAAGATTTTAAATTCTATTCAAATGATGTGGCTTTGTTTCTGGAAGGACTCAATCTTCCTGAAAACCGTCCTGTCATTTTAATGGCTATGTCATTTGGCGGTCATGTTGCCTATCGTGTTGCTGGTGAACATCCAGACCTCGTTGATGGTTTATTGCTTTTAGCGCCTGCACTTAAACCAAAAGCAGGGGATATGAGCTTTGAAAAAGCCTCGCGATTGCTCCACATTGGTGATGTCTTAGGTAAAGATAAAAGCTATTTACCCGGTCATTCGACGTGGAAACCTTATAACGAAACAAACTTACTTCAGGTTGGAATTGAGCATTGCGCTTCGTCTCCTAAACGTCTGCCTATGCGGGATGCTATTTTTACACTGCGTCCAGAGCAACGCGTCGGCGGCGTTACGTTTAATTGGGGACGCGAATTTTATAGAAGTAGCGTTTTTGTGCGACAGGCTGGTTACCCAGAATCCATCAAGGCGCCAGTTACAATGATTCATGCAGAACTTGATGAACTTGTTGAAACAGAGGTGAATAAGCAAGTTTGCGATACACGCATGTCGGATTGTGTTTCTATTGCGATTGCAGGATCAGGTCATTGCCTGACACTGGAAACGGATCCTGTGTTAGATAGAATTTACAAAGCGCTAGATGAAACGATTGACCGTGTTATGGCGGCGCCGTCTTAGAGTTTCAGGAAATCAGGGATGTCATCTCCAAAGGGTGTTTTGCCCTTTGGTTTAGGCGATTGCTTTTTTGAAGACGATTTATCTGATGTTTTTTTGCGTTTAGAACTTTCGTCCTTATCTCTCGATTTTTCAGATTTACCTGATTTAGGTTTCTGTTCGTGAGGTGCCTTGTCTTCAGATTTAGACGGTGATTTTGGAGCGGCTCTGCGGCGAGATCTATTTCGCTTTGGCTTTTCTTCTACCTCTGTTTCGACTTTAGTTTTCTCTGTGGTCGTTTTGTTTCGGCCTGGAGCGGCTTTCCTGCGGGGCGCAGGGCGTCTGCGTTCGATTGGCTTGCGGGCTTCCTTTGTTGTAGGCGCATCATCCGTTTTTGATTTTTCTTTTGGCGCCGCTTTTCGGCTAACCTTTTCAGTGGGAGCGCTATTATCATGATAGCTTCCGTCATCGCGTTGACCACGGTTTCGGCCGCCTCCGCGATTATTGTCCCGTCGGCCACGTCCTTTGCCGCCCTCACGCCCTCTGCGATTTCTACCGCTAGCATCTTTTGGAAAGTCCTCAATGCCCGGAATTTCTATCTCCTCAATAGATTTGACCTTTATGAGGTTCAGAATGTCTTGGTAGTTACCCTCATCCAAGCGCGCGACCAACATGATGGCGTCGCCTTTACGTCCCGCTCGACCTGTTCGGCCAATTCTATGGACATAATCCTCGGAGTGATTGGGAACGTCATAGTTAAAGACGTGACTGACGGTTGGGACGTCTAACCCGCGGGCTGCAACATCTGATGCCACGAGGAATTTGATTTCACCGTTTCTGAAACGCTCTAAAGTTTCCGTGCGAAGACTTTGCGGTAAATCACCATGAATAGGGGCCGCATCGTGACCATGAACATTTAGCGATTTTGCAACAATGTCGACGTCTCGTTTCCGGTTGCAAAAGATAATGCCATTATCGACTTCAGAGTTTCTAATCAGCCATCGTAACGCTGTTCGCTTTTGTTTGCTGTCGGATGAGGGGCATCGAACGATGCGCTGCGTCACCGTTTTGGCCGTCATGTTCTTGCGGGCAATTTGAATGCTGACGGGTTGATGTAAGAATTGATCAACGAGTCGCTTAATCTCATTCGGCATTGTCGCAGAGAAAAATAAGACTTGCCGTGTGAAGGGCGTCATATCGAAGATTTTTTCGATGTCGGGAATAAAGCCCATATCCAACATGCGGTCCGCTTCGTCGACAATCAGCGTTTGCACGCCCGTCATGAGGATTTTTCCGCGTTCAAATTGATCTAACAAACGTCCGGGTGTTGCGATTAATATATCGACACCTTTCATAAGTTTGCGGTCTTGTTCCGAGAAGGAAACACCGCCAATGAGTAACGCCATTTCTAACTTTAAATATTTCCCGTAATTTTCGACATCTTCTGCGACTTGTGCTGCTAATTCGCGTGTTGGGCAAACAATGATACATCGCGGCATACGGGCTCGGGCTCGACCCTTAGCGAGCTTATGCATTGTCGGGAGCGTGAACGCGCCCGTCTTTCCTGTACCCGTCTGAGCAATACCTAAGACGTCGCGTTGTTGCAGCGCAGCGGGTATCGCTTTGGCTTGAATAGGCGTCGGGGTTACATAACCCAAATCATCCAGAGCCTTTAGGATTTTCGGATCAAGGCCGAGCTCTGAGAAGGTAACGTCAATCTTGGCATCCGCGTCGATTTCTTCGGGTTTTATTTTGTCGCTCAAGGTGTCTCATTTCGGCGAAGGCGAGCAGAAATCTGCGGGTCTTTGTGAATTTGCCGTAACATAGGGTTAGCGCTCAAGAGGTCAAGCAGAGTCAACCGTTGTAACCTTAACGATATTTATGAGAGAGATTTCCCTCATAAGTTGGATTGTAACGGTCGCGTAGGGCTTTTTGACGGGAGGTCATAGCTTGCGCTTCACCGTCAATTGACATGGCGATGGGGGCTGATGTGACTTCGAGAGGGTCTCCATCCCAAACAACAAGTGATGACTCGTCTATACCAAACCAAGACGCCGGCGTTGATGAAATGGCTGAGAATGCCTGATCCCAGCGTAAGCCTTCAACAACAGCTGCCCCTGCATGCTGGTTCAATGTCGCGGGTTTTGTGACGCCTAATGATGTTAAATTAGAAATCGCATAGTCTACGCCAGCCTTTTCAAGAAAAGCGATATTATCTAATCTCGATCCTGCGCTTTCAAAGGCACTCGGTAGATTTTGCAAGGGGTCAAGAATGACGCGAATATTGGCCGCAGAAATTTCGTCAGCAACTTGCCAAGCTTCTGCGCCGCCAACGATAATCATATCAAGTGAGCGGTGACGGGATTTCAGTTCTATTAAGCGCATGATATCGGCCGCGCGGTTCACACGGATGAGGAGAGGGATGTTTCCACTCGCCGCTTTAGAAAAAGCATTGGCATCCTGACGGGATAAAACATCCCCGCCATCTGATTGCGTAGCGTAGCGTTTGAAAAACCCTTCGGAATCTTCAATGGCGGCTCGGAGTTGAGACATGGCGGCGGCGCGAGAGCCTCCTGCACGGACTGTGCCCGTTTCTCCCATATCGACCATGACAAAAGCCTCGGGATTTAAGACTGAGTCAAAACCGCCCGTCAGCGAAATCACGGCACCTGTTCCGGCAAAAATACTATTGCCGCCACTGCGGGGCGCTATCAGCGCATGGGTGACGCCGCTTTGGCGCACATTTGCGATGTGTACGGAGCGCGGATTAAAGCTGTCAGCCGCATATTCTGATACATTGGTTTCAGATGTCTCAGAGCCAACATCATTGCCCGGACCTGCTGAGCCAATATCTGTCATACCTAAGGATGACATGGGCGCGAAGAGGCCGGGGGTAACCCAACCACCGGTAATTACTTTCGCGCCGTCTGGCGCTGATAAGCGTGCGCCGCGGCCTTGGATAACACCATCTATGACAATGATATCTGTTTTAGATTGCGTGCCATTTGCAGAGACAACTGTTGCGTCATCTACAAAAAAAGTTTGCGCAAATGTGGGCGTAGAAAAGGCGAGGGCCGCTGTGGCTAGGAGTAAAGTTCTCATTTTACGCCCTCCGTTAGGTCGGCATAGCCAAGACGAAAATCACTTTTAGGTTTAATGCCAGCCGCGCGGTCAAATAAAATCGCGCCGTCCAACATGACTTTATCGGGACGTCCATATGTGGAGAAGGGGTCGCCATTCCAAATGACGAGGTCGGCGCGCTTGCCAGCTTCCAAGGTTCCAGTCTCTTCCAAGATTCCGAGAGCTTTTGCAGGATTGGTTGAGAGCCATTTCCAAGCCTCAGCTTTTGTGATGTTCAAACCCGCACGATTTCCATCTGCCCAAGTCTTGGCCACTTCTTGATTTAATCTTTGGACGTTATTGGGATCGTCCGAATGGATCATGGCGCAAGCGCCCGCGGCATGAACGAAGGGGACGTTCTCATTGATGTAGTCGAAGCTCTCCATTTTAAACGCGCCCCAATCGGCCCACATGGCCGCGCATGTATCGCTTTCGGCCAGATAGTCGCCAATTTTATAGGCTTCGACAGCGTGGTGAAATGTGGTGACCTTATACTCAAACTCTTTCGCGAGATCGAGAATCTGAACCATTTCATCGGCACGGTAACAATGCATTTGGACGAGGATTTTACCGTCGAGCACATCTGCAAGCGTTTCTAACTGTAGATCACGATCATAATCGCCGCCCTTGTCCCGTTTCGATTTATATTTGGCCGCCTTTATCCAGTTTTTACGATAGCCCGCGACATTCCCCATTCGAGAGGCGGGACCGCCTTTCGCGCCGTAAACACGTTTTGGATTTTCACCGCAGGCCATTTTCAGGGTGTAAGGTGCGTCAGGGAATTTCATACCTTGCACGGTCCGCGACGGCGCATTGCGAAGGGTAACACCGCGACCGCCAAATAGGTTGGCTGAACCCGGGAGGATATGCAGGGTTGTGATGCCGCCTTCTAGGGCTTCGTCAAACCCTGGGTCTTGGGGCCAAACACCATGTTCAGCATAGACTTCGGATGTGATGGGACTTGTTGCTTCATTCCCGTCGCCATGCGCGCTCACGCTGGGCGCGGGATAATTGCCGAGATGAGAGTGAATGTCGATAATCCCCGGTGTGACATAACGGCCTTCAAGGTCGAGTTCTGTAACGCCTTCCGGGACCGTACCTGTTCCGACAAAGCCAATCCGTCCATCCGTGACGAGTAGGTCGCCTTTACGTTCTTCTAAACTGACGCCATCTATCAACGTCGCGTTTTTCAGAAGAATATCTGCCGAAGGTTGAGGCTTATAGGTGCTCGCGAAAGCGGGGGCTTTATCGGAGGCTTCAGAACTTGATTTCGTCTCAGCTTTACAGGCGACTAAGGCTGTTGCGGAAAGGAGGAGGATAACAAAATTTTTCATGAAGACCTTTTGTTGAATCTAAATCCATAGGTCAATCAAAACGGGCCTCGCTTTGCAAGGCTGTGTTCAACTTTTCGAGATATTCGGTTTGCGGGATTTCAATGGCGCCAAGAGATTTCAAATGGTCTGTTAAAAATTGCGTGTCGAGGAGAATGAAACCACGGGCATTTAAATGCTCAACTAAGTGGATAAGGGCGAGCTTTGAGGCGTTGGTTCGTCGGGAGAACATGCTTTCCCCAAAAAAGGCCTGTCCTTGTGTGACGCCATAAAGCCCGCCAACAAGTTCCTCTTTATCCCAAACCTCAACACTATGCGCTTGCCCCGCCATATGTAGATGCAAATATAAGCCTTCGATTCCGTGACTAATCCATGTTCCGTCATGGCTCGTTGCGCAGGCTTCAATAACGGCAGGGAAGTCTTGATTTATGGTCACAATGTATGATGTTTGCCGTCTGAATTTATGCATAGATTTTGAAACATGCAGTGCTTCGAGTGGTAAAATACCGCGGAGCTTTGGTTCTACGAGATAGAAAGACTCGTCTTCACGGCTGTCTGACATCGGAAAGACACCGCGCCGATAACAGGCGATTAAATCATCTGGACCAAATGCTTGAGCCAAGTTGGATTAGTCCACTTGCTCAGGTTTTAGGGATTGGCCAGTGGCCGCCATATTCGCCTTAAGTTCGGTTTTTAGTTTCTGGACATCTTCCGCCCAAATAAAACCAAAGCTGACGCATCCTTCTTTCGTATGGGCAGCATGATGAAGACGATGTGCTTGTACTAGTCGTTTTAAATAGCGCCCACGCGCCTTGCGCGGAAAAGGCAGCCGGCGGTGCACAAGTCCGTCATGAACAATGGCGTAAAGAATGCCATAAATTGTGAGGCCAAGTCCCACATACCAAAGCCATGTCACGCCCATAGACCCTATGATGAAGAAACCCGCTGCGATGAAGCTAAAGACAACGGCATAGAGATCATTTTTTTCAAAGAGCCCTTCTGTGTCCCTATGGTGGCTTTCATGCCAGCCCCACCCCGGACCATGCATGACATATTTGTGGATGATCCACGCGAACATCTCCATGCCGATGACAGAAATAAGGACAATTGCGAGATTGAGCATAAAGGTCATGAGCGCCTCTCGCGTTTCCGTAGAGGTAGACGCCACCATGGCTCGTGCGGGAAAAGGTGGTGCTCGTGATGATATCCAAAATGAAAACAAGAGAGCAGGGACGCTAGGCCATTAAAGTCGTTCGTTCTTGCATTATGGGCATCAGGAAAGGGCTCCGCATGTCGATGGGTTCGATAGGTTCCGAAATAAAAAAGCTGAACTGACGATAAAATGGCGGGGATAGCCCACATGATGATGGTATTTAAATAGCTCGCGCCAAGTATAAGATAGGTCAGGGTGAATCCAAAAAGAATGATGACCTGCCGCCATCCGAAATAGGTGAGGAAGAACTTCAAATACCAGGGCCAAAAATCATGCGGATTCTTGGCGTTGAAATCGGGGTCTTTGTCGGTTCCGGGAAAATCATGATGGGCGTGATGTGCATCGCGCATTTTTTTCCAATTAAACCCTGCGTAGACAAATAAAATCGCCGTGCCGATAGCTGCATTCATTCGCTCCTTTCCGGGAACTAATGAGTCATGCATAGTGTCATGCGCCACAATAAATAATCCCGTATAGAGCCAGCATTGAAGGGCGATTAAAAGAGCGCTTTGCCAAATTGGGGCAGAGAGTATGTGAAAAAAGACGCTATAAACATGAACTGTCAGCCATGCGCCAAAGATAAGCGCCGCATAAAGCGGCCCAAGGTTCATATGCGTGTCTGTCGATGCGCTAGTTTTCACCTAGACCCTCATCAATTTATGCGACAACACGGCCGCCAAGCCGAGGCAAATAAAGCCTCCGCCAAATAAGACTATCCAAACAGGTAGCAGATCCATAAGGCTCTGTCCCCGTGCCAAAATGCCATAAAAGGCCTCGATAGACCAGAAATTTGGTGTGAAACTTCCAAGATGCTGCAACCAATCTGGCATCATAAAACGTGGTACCATCGACCCGCCAACGGCAGAGAGTAAGAGTACCGCAAAGGTGCTGACCGTGTTCATTTGCGTTTGCGTTTTGCAGAGTGAAGCTAGCAGCAATGCCAAGCCGGAGGCCAAGACAGCCGCGCCAAGACAAGCAAGCGCCAAAGGCCCTAAATGTGCTTGCACGGGAACATCAAAAAACGCGTAGGCGACGCCGCAGATAATGGCAGCTTGAAAAAATCCGACGAGGGTTAAAAAAACGAATTTTCCGCTTAACATACCCAACGCTCCGATAGGGCCAACCATGAGGCGGTCGCTAATGCCATTGCGGCGCTCATCTATTGAAATCGCCGCGCCTTGCATAGCTGAGAACAGCAGAAATAAGATAGCGGTAGCCCCTATATAATAGGTTACAGTTGGGTCTTTTAATGCAGTGGTTTCATTTTGCCCGAGGGCCGACACTGTTTCAAAATCATCGGTATTTTCAATACCAGAATGGTTGATTAGCATTTGCCGGATTTGTCCTTTGAGGACGGTTGCTGCGACTTTGCGGCTTGGATCTTGGATGATACGAATGGAGGGCGCGCTAGGGTCACGAACGGAGTCAAATAAAACGACGCCGACATCTTCTTGTCCGAGCCGGATGCGCGTAGAAATGTCGTCTTGTGTCCAGTTTTCGTCAAATGAAACGGAGATTAAGTCGCTGTCTTGCAGAGATTGCGAGAAACTATGGGTTTCCTCAAGGTTACTTACGTCAGCGAGAGCGACGCGTAAGTCTAGATTTCCGCCAGATGCATTAGCGAATATGGCGGCAAACACAGCAAAAATAAAACCCGGTAAGACAAAGGCGAGAACAAAGGCGCCCTTATCCCGCCAAAGTCGAAGCCACATTGTTTTGAAAACAGCAAATATCATGCTTATAAATGCCCTGTTTTTTCAATACGATGCATCAAAGCATTCAAGCCTGGTCGCCGTACACTTATCTCGCGTATGAGATCATCTTGCCCGCGTAGTGCCGTTAAAAAGGCAGATACAAAGCTAACTTCATTCGCCTGCGTCAGAGCCACCCAAATTGTTGGAAGTTCGCCTTGATTGAACTTAAATGGTTTCATCGCAGCAAAAGAGTCTTTTTGAGGCGGGTTTGCGTATCTCACCATAACTTCGCGTTGGTCTTGGAAACTCTGTTCTAATATTCGCGCAGGGGTTTCGAAAGCGAGGCGTTTGCCTTTGCAAAGTACCAAGACTTTATCACAAAGGGCTTCGGCTTGTTCGAGTTCATGCGTAATTAAAATCACGGCCTTACCTGCAGACGCGAGCTTGCGCGCAAGGCGATGGACCGTATCGCGCGCAGGCGCATCGACCCCTGCCGTCGGTTCGTCGAATATAACTAAACTCGGTTTAGTTAAGATAGCAGCTGCCACATTTATGCGGCGTTTCATTCCGCCTGACATCTCAGAGATGCGGAGTTCTGCGTGTGGTGCCATCTCAACAGAATCTAATGCGTCCGATATGTTTTGCTTATCTTTGAGGCCTAATAAGCGCCCTATAACCTGTAGATTTTCTTTGGCGGTGAGGTGGGGGTACAGGCCGATATCTTGCGGAACGAGAGCAATATGCTGGCGGCGGTCTGTTCCTCTGCGGAGACTTTTACCTCGGACTTTCAAGTCACCCTTGAGGCGAAGGCGCCCGCAGAGGGCTTTCACAAAACTTGTTTTTCCTGCGCCATTTGGACCGATAACACCTACGATTTCTCCCTCGGTAATATCGAGGGTCAACTTGTCTAAAGCGCGATGCTTTCCGTAATCCACCGTTAAATCACGAACACTCAAAACAGTTTGACCAGAGGGCATATCAGCTGTGGAGGAATGCAAACTGATGGTCCAATATGGTGGACAAAGCTGTCAGATTTATGAGCTCGGCTCGGTCTAAAGCGGCTTTGGCATGAGATAAATATTCAGTTATCTTTTTACGCGAAGCCGCCGAACCTGCGACCGCCAGAATTGTAGCTTTACCGACATCGCGATTGACTGACTTTTCGGCCTGCGTATCATTCATCACCGCATCTTTTACATCATCTAATAATTGAAAGGCCAAACCGAGATGATAGGAAAAATCTTTGAGCGCATCTCGCTGTGAGGCTCTCATGCCCGAAAGAATAGAGGCCGCATCTACACTAAAGTCAAATAAAGCGCCCGTTTTGAGTGTGTTGAGACGTTCGATTTCAGCAATAGATGTCCCTTGATCCGTATTGGCCAAATCTGCCATTTGTCCCGCAATCAATCCTTTAGATCCAACTGCATAAGACAAGAGGTCTATCAATTCTACGCGACGTTCTGGTCTGACTTGCTCTAACCTAGACAGCGCACCGAAAGCACGGTTTAGTAAAGCTGTAGCAGATAAAATGGCGGTGCTTTCATCAAAAGCAATATGCGTAGTAGGCTGATTTCTGCGCAAATCCGCATCATCCATACAGGGCAGATCATCCAGAATAAGCGACGCCGTATGAACCATTTCAGCCACACAACCTGTCGTAATCGCTGCATCCAAATCGGCCCCGTCTTTTATCCCGCCGCCCTGTGCAATAAATACGCAGAGGAGAGGACGAAATCGTTTCCCTGGAGATAAGAGCGCATGGCGTTGCGCTTCATGTAGGCGAACGGGCCATGTCGTTTTGGAAGGAATAATCTCCGAAAGCCGTGATTCAATCAGGCCACGGATGGTATCTATGCGGCTAGCTAAGTCTTGTATGGGAAGTAAAGTTGCCAAGGTGAAGTCCTGAATGTGAGTCAGTCTATAGCCATTTAGAAGGGTTGTTGTCCGTTACGTAAATCTTGATCAAGACGGTTCGGGGATCTATCGTTAGTCAATCGCGCACGATAAACCTGCATGTTCTCCATAACCCGCATGACGTAATTTCGTGTTTCGGAAAACGGGATTTTTTCGACCCAATCAATTGCATCAACATTAGATTTACGCGGATCTCCATAGGATTTGATCCATGTTTTGGCGCGGTGCGGGCCTGCATTATAACTAACCGCAGCAAGGATGTAGGATCCATCCCATTGTTTCAGTAAGTCATTCAAATGCAGCGCACCCATGCGGGCCGCATAATCTCCATCTGAAGACAAACGATTGCGGTCATATTTGATGCGATGTTTTCGTGCTGTGGCTCTGGCTGTACTATCGATCATTTGCATTAAGCCATAGGCTTTGGCGGAACTGACCGCACTTGTCGAAAACTCGCTTTCTTGACGTGCAATGGCGTAGACGAAGGCTTCTTCAAATTTATCTTTGGGTAAAGCGTCTATGGACCCCACAATAGGATAGCCACTCTCCGTCAACATGCTTTGGAAACGGCCTGCTTGTTTGGCGGCTCTCAGAGAAGGGCGCATAAAGTCATAATCTCTAGCGAGTTCACTAAGCAGCGAGAGCTTTGAGAGACTATCGACTTCATCATCCAAGTGGTAGCTAATATACGAGAAATATCGTTGTTCCCCCGCTTCACCTAACAGATGGAGGGCGCGAACGCGGTTGTCAGACGCAAATTCTGCTTTGTCTTGTTCGGCAACGCCCTCAGGCGGGAGTGAGACATAATGCTCACGGCCGTAAACTTCTGAACCTGCTAGCATGCCATAATAAGTGTTCGGATAAGCTGCAGCTAAACGATAATGCTGATCTTGCTGCCCATCAGATTTGGCTTGGTGAGCGCGGCCAATCCAGTAATGTGCTCGGGCTAATGAAATTGGTGAACCGACGCCATCGCGTAACCGCGTGAAGTGTCTTAGTGCGCGGTCAGGATCCCTTAGATTGATAAGAGCTAGCCAGCCTGCCAAAAACTCAGCATCCGCAAAATCTGTTCCGCTTGTCAGGCCATGATGAAGCGTGAGTTGATAGGCTTCTTCATATTTTTTTTCTGAAATCGCCCAATAGGCCATGAGCTTTTTTTCACGCCACACAGCCTTTTTACCTAAGTCTGATTTTGGGGCTTCCCGAGCAGACAAATAAATGGGCAGGGCATAAGTTTTTGTCTTTTTTCGCCGCCGCCAGTGTGCGCGTTCATAGAGAAACCCTGGGTTAGTCAAATGCGATTTTGGTATGGAATTTATGGCTGCATCCATACCTGAAGAGTTTCGGTTCAACCGCATCCGAGCATTCATCACGGCCCGATCCGCAGTTCCCATATGTGGGAGAAGGGCACGCGCTTTGTCATAATGACGATAACCGGACCAAATCAAATGATCTGCTCGCGCTGCATGGTCTTCTTTTGTCAATTTATTTCTATAGAGGCCAAATAATTTCTTTTGCCCATCACGAGTTAGACGGCTCTCACGCCAAGCTAGGCGAAGATATTTGTCACCATTAATCGTATCACCTTTCGCGTAATAGGCTTTTGCTAGAGCAGCGCGCCCTTCACCTGAAACAGGCGGTTCTTGTCCTACAAACCAATTTAAGATTTGGTCGGCAGGCCAAGACTTTTCGAACATTCTGCGCTCGGCCACCGCACGCGCTGTTGTTAAACGAGGCCAGTTACTCAGATTCCGATGTACATATTCAAGACGTTCCGTGGAGACGTTCCTGTCATTTGTAGCCTGTATCCAGCGTAAAGTGTCCTTCGCAACGGGGTCATTGATTCTGCTAATCGCGCTATTCACACTGGACCATCTTCTTGCTTTGGCAGCACTGATGGCACTACGAAATTGCTTCGCATCCGCTTCACTCATATAGGCCGATATAGCGGGCGGAGTAGGCTTTAACCGCGGGGCGGGAACTGCTGCTGATGCAGAAATTGAAGATAAGTATATGAAAAATAAAGAAAAAAGAGTAGCGGGCAAGCCGTGCAGCTGCTTCATTTTCATCTTCTTAGATTTCCACATAAAAACATGTTCCAAATTCTATGAAAGTGAAGAAACGATGTCTTGAACCCATGTCCATAACGACGCTATCACCCGATAACACCTTCGGGCCTACACAACCGCAATGCGAAAGACAAATATGATAAGAGGGTCAATTACAGCTCTAGTCACGCCATTTAAAAATGGGACGATTGATGAGCAGGCGTTTCAAGATTTTGTTGAATGGCAAATCGATTCGGGAACCCATGGCTTAGTGCCCTGCGGTACTACAGGAGAGAGCGCCACACTCACGGATGAGGAGCATCAGCGCGTTATTCGTTTAACGTCTGAGGCCGCAAATGGGCGTGTGCCTGTGATTGCAGGTGCGGGCTCTAACGAGACCCGTGTTTCAATCAAATATGCGCAACATGCGAAGGCTATGGGGGCTGATGCCGCTCTTGTCGTGACGCCTTACTATAATAAGCCGAGCCAAGAGGGCATATATCAACATTTTAAAGCCATTTCCGAAGCGGTTGATATCCCTATCGTGGTTTATAACATTCCCGGACGTAGTATTGTTGACATTGAACAAGATACGATGGAGCGCTTGTCAAAATTGCCCACGGTCATTGGGTGTAAAGACGCTACGGGCGAAGTCGCGCGCGTCGCAGGTTTAACCGTGCGATGTGGAGCTAGCTTTATCCAACTCTCAGGTGATGATCCGACTTCGCTAGGTCATAGTGCGCATGGTGGGCATGGCGCGATATCTGTGGGGTCTAATATTGCTCCGGTGGAATATGCAGCTTTTCACAATGCTATGATGTCAGGGGATTATAGGGCGGCGTTAGCGTGGAATGCTAAATTGGACAGGTTACATAAGGATATTTTCTTAGACCCGAGCCCTGCGCCGACTAAATACGCATTGTCTCTCATGGGGAAAATGGAACCGGGCGTGCGCCTGCCAATTACCGAATGTCGCGATTCCACTAAAACGGCAGTCAAAGCAGCTATGGCTCAGGCAGGTATTCAAGTCTGATATGTCCAGCAAGGCAGGCGGCAGGAAGAAAAAGGCGGGGTCAACGGATACTGTTCTCGCTGATAATCGGCGTGCCCGATATAATTATGCTGTCGAAGACACCTTAGAAGCAGGCATTCAATTGCTTGGCACAGAGGTTAAATCTTTGCGCGAAGGTCGCGCGAATATTGCTGAGAGTTACGTTTCCGTCGAAAATAATGAAGCTTGGCTTATCAACGCAAATATTCCTACCTATGCGCCTGCCAGCCAGTTCAATCACGCACCTACGCGCCCTAGAAAACTTTTGATAAAACGAAAAGAAATCAACAAGTTGATAGGAGAAACTCAACGTAAAGGCCGGACAATTGTCCCGCTTAAGTTATACTTTAACGACCGCGGCCGCGCTAAGCTTTTAATCGGAACAGCGACAGGTAAGCAGAATTATGACAAGCGCGAGACGGATAAAAATCGAGATTGGCAGAAACAAAAAGCGCGCTTGATGCGCGAAAAAGGCTAGCTATCACAAATTTCTCGAGCGCGTTGGAAGACTTTAAAGAACATTTCTTCCGTAAGGCGGTTGGTGTTCGTATTATAGCGCGAGCAATGGTAACTGGAGAGAATAGTGCGCCCGTCTGGGTCAACATATTCGGTTCCGTGACCAAATTTATGCGTTGCGAGCCGTAAGCCAAGCGCGCGCACCGTGCTATCATGGCTGATTTTTCCCAAACAGAGTAAGACCTTCGCATCAGGCAAGCTATCTAGCTGTTTTTTATGATATAAATCACGGCAAGTGTTGATTTCCTTCGCGACAGGTTTGTTTTGCGGGGGCACGCAGCGCACCACATTGGTGATCATAGCGTGTTGTAGTTCTAGCCCGTCTTGCGCATGTTTGTCATATGTCCCTTTTGAAAAGCCATATTTATCTAAAGCCGCGAAAAGTAAGTCTCCCGCCCAGTCACCCGTAAAGGGACGCCCCGTACGATTGGCTCCATGCATACCAGGGGCGAGCCCAATGACGATAAGTTTTGGATCTGGTGCATAAAAATTCGGAACAGATCCATTATGATAATCTGGCCGAAGCGCTCTTTGCTCATCCAAAAAATTGGCTAACCGCGGGCATTCTCTACAGTTATAGGGCGCATTCACATCACTCATCATCATAATCCGCATAGTCACGGCGAGGACGGCCGATCAAATCTTCCATATCAGAAAGCTCAATCACATCATTGGCTTGACGCCGTAACTCATCAGCGAGCATAGACGGGTTCGTCCGCATAGAAGAAATGACGGTCACGCGCGTGCCTTTGCGTTGACAAGCTTCAACGGCGGCCCTGAAATCCCCGTCGCCGCTGCATAATATGATATGATCGACATGTTCGGCCATTTCCACCATGTCCACGGCTATTTCGATATCCATATTGCCTTTGATACGATTTCGACCGTCTCGATCCGTGTAGGACTTTGTCGGTTTTGAGACGACTTGGTATCCATTATAATTCAACCAATCAACAAGAGGGCGAATGGGTGAGTAGTCATCATTTTCAATTATGGCCGTGTAATAACGGGCGATAACCAAGCGACCTTTCTCCTTAAAGAGCTCGAGCATCTTTTTGTAATCGACGTCAAATTCAAGTGATTTACAGGTTGAATAAAAATTTGCACCATCTAGAAATAGAGCAATGCGCTCTTGGGGGTAAAAGACCATGTGTGAACCGTTTGGGAAATCCTATAAAAATGACTGACTGTCTTATCGCATTTGGGGGCAACCTATCCAACCCTAAAGTTACCTTTCAAATCGCCTTGGAGGATTTGTGTGACAACGGGTTTCATCTTGAGAAAAAATCTGGCCTTTGGCGGTCACCCGCTTGGCCCAAGGGGTCTGCTCAACCGCCTTATCTAAACGCTGTCGTGAAGGGGAGCTATCAGGGCGACCCAATGGATCTGTTGACCCTTATGCAATCAATAGAAACGAAGCATGGGCGGGTAAGAGGCGTGCCGAATGCCGCTCGGACGCTTGACTTAGACCTGCTAACATTTGGTGTGCAAAGACAAGATACCGAAGGCTTAAAGTTACCCCATCCGCGCATGATGGAAAGAGCCTTTGTTCTTGTGCCGGCTTCGGAGTTAGAGGCAAAATGGTTGAGGTATGTAGACGAGCTACCACTATCTGACATTCAAGCGACTAGATATGTTGGAGCGTGGTAAAACAGGTTGATTACTCGCCGCGAAATGACTAAGTAGCAGTTGAAATTCAGGCCGTTCTATAACGGCCTTTTTATATTGGAGTTTTTATGGCCCGCGTTACCGTTGAAGATTGCATTGAAAAAGTTGCAAACCGTTTCGACCTCGTTTTGCTTGCATCACACCGTTCACGTAATATTGCGGCCGGTTCTGAGCTAACGATTGATCGCGATAATGACAAAACGCCCGTTGTTGCTCTGCGTGAACTCGCTAATGAAACATTGGACATGAACGATCTTCGTGAGTCTTTAGTCGTTGGATTGCAACGTGTTATACAAGATGATGATTTACCTGACGAGCAGGAAGAAGCCCCCGTCTTGGCGCTTGAGCACGGTGAAACTCAGCCACAAGCCGAGATGACAGAAGCTGACGTTTTACGGGCTCTACAAGGTGATCGTGATAACGACAGCTCTTCACGCTTTTAGGTCCATATGAAATTACTGATAAAGCCGTCCATTGTGGCGGCTTTTTTATTGGCCGATGACACCATATCAGCTTATATGCGACATTCGTGAACCAGCCAGTTAACATTACCGCGCCAAAGACATCGCAAAAATACCTCCGTCAGTATGAGCTGGTTGAGCTTGTCAAAAAATATGACCCATCCGCAGATGAGGCTTTGTTGAACAAAGCCTATGTTTATTCAGTTCAGGCCCACGGAAAACAATTGCGGCATTCTGGTGACCCTTATTATGCCCATCCCATAGAAGTGGCAGGTATAGTCGCGTCGCTCAAACTCGATATAGCGACAATTTGCACGGCGCTTTTGCACGATGTTTTAGAAGATACGAGCGCAACTTTTGATTCATTATCTGAGGAATTCACCCCCGAAATTGCCGAACTCGTTGATGGGGTAACTAAACTTGGACAGGTCGAAATGTCCCGCCCAAATTTATCTAAGGAACGTGCGCAGGCTGAAAATTTTCAAAAATTCATTCTGGCCGTCTCCAAAGATGTACGCGTTTTGCTCGTCAAACTTTGTGACCGTCTACATAATATGCGGACATTAGAGCATCATCCAAAACAATCCTCTCGTGAACGCATTGCGAGAGAGACATTGGAGATTTTTGCTCCGTTAGCGCGTAGAATTGGTGTTGATAAAATATGCTCTGAACTCGAAGCTTTGTCATTCCGTCACCTCAACCCTGCTGGGTTTGAAAGTATCGAAAAGCGATTGGCAGACTGGCGAGAGACCCAAGGTGAGGCGATTAGCCAAGTTTTTACGACCCTCAAGAATACGCTGAATGAAGCCGGCCTTAATGTCCGTATTTATGGACGAGAGAAACAGGCCTATGCCATCTGGCGTAAACTTGAGAGGCAGAATATTAGCTTTGATGATGTGGCCGACATATATGCCTTTAGAATTATCGTAGAAACACGGGCAGAATGTTATCAAATATTAGGCGTTTTACATGATGCATTCCGAGCTGTTCCGTCTCGGTTTCGAGACTTCATTTCAGTTCCAAAACCCAATGGCTATCAATCGTTACACACGACAATTCGAACAAGCGAAAATCGGCGTGTGGAAATTCAAATCCGCACCGAGAGAATGGAAGATGTCGCCGACCGAGGCGTTGCGGCGCATTGGGCTTATAAGGATGAGAGTTACGCCTATGATCCTGCGAGCGCGCAGGCATCTGGCGGAGATCCGCTCAAACGCATCCGCCCATTGATTGAGATGATGGAGCAAAGCGGCGATGCCGATGAATTTCTGGATAATGTGAAACTTGAAATGTTCACAGACCAAGTTTTTACCTTCACACCGAAGGGGGATTTGATCGCGCTTCCTCGCGGCGCTTCGCCAATAGACTTCGCCTATGCGGTTCACACTGAAGTGGGAGATACGTGTATTGGGGCCATTGTAAATGGACGGGATGTCCCACTTCGAACGCGATTAGGAAATGGCGATGTTGTAAAAATTGTTAGAGGCGGAGTGGCGGAACCTCCACCTGGCTGGGAAAGTATGGTGATAACGGGCCGCGCTAGACAAGCTCTGCGGCGTCTCACACGTGAAGGTGAATCAGAAGAGTTCCGCCGTATTGGTGAAACATTGGCTTTGCATGCCTTTAAGCGACAAGGAAAAGACCTCGATTCTGCTGTGCTAACTGAGGCCTTAAAGCGCCTTACTATGCCTGATGAGACGACGCTTTATGAAACTCTTGGACGGGGTGACTTGTCCATGGTGGCTTTTATGGAGGCCGTTTTCCCATTCCGGAGCGAAGTAGAAGCGGATGGAGGCGTGGAAGGCCTAGACCTCATTGATGATGATAGCGTCGAGTTATACGTTAAAGGCGACAGTTTGAATCCGGGTAAGGGACTAAATTTAGCCCCTTGTTGCTCTCCGATTGCAGGGGATCGCATCGTCGGCCTACAGCAAGCAGGCGTCGGAATTGTTATACATACAATTGATTGCGATGAGTTGGCAGCAAAAGAAAATCAAATCGAAAATTGGATAGACCTGACATGGCGCCGCGCGATTGAGCACGCGGCCTCAATCGGACGCCTAATCATAACAATTCAACATGTCCCAGGGTCTCTAGCGGATGTGACGAAAATTATTGGCGATTCAAAGGGTAATCTAATCAATATAAATACAACGCGCCGTAGCCGAGCATTCTTTGATATGATTATTGATGTGGAGGTCCGAGATACGCGCCATATGATGTCGATTATTGCGGCCTTAAGAGCCTCTGCCTTTGTCGTAAAAGTAAATCGTAGCCGAGCATTACCTGCTCATTTGAAAGCCTAATCCATGAATACTGATGATGTTCTCGATGTCTTCCGCGAAGCGGGTGCTCTTTTAGAAGGGCATTTCATTTTGTCTTCGGGTCGGCGTAGCTCTGTGTTTCTGCAAAAAGCCCTTATTTTCAAAAATCCACGACTGACTGAAATTGTTTGCAAAGCGCTGGCTGATAAAATTAAGGCGCAGGGTATTGAACCTGATGTTATTATCGCACCTGCTATGGGCGGCGTAATCCCGGGCTATGAGACGGCACGCCATATGGGCGTCGACTCTTTATTCGTAGAACGCGTTGACGGTGAGTTTACGCTTCGCCGCGGATTTACGATTAAACCCGGTAGCAAAGTCTTGATGGTAGAAGATATCGTCACCACTGGTCTTTCATCGCGCGAATGTATCGCCGCGATTACGAAAGAAACGGGCGCAGATATTATCGCCGGAGCCTGTATATTTGACCGCTCTAACGGCGAAGCGGATATTGGCGTGCCTTTGGTTAGCCTAGCGGCTAGACGTTTCCCGGATTATGATCCGAATGATCTCCCGCCGGAACTGACTAAACTGCCTGCGATTAAGCCGGGTAGCCGAGGGCTCTCATGACGACACTCCCACGATTAGGTATAAATATCGATCACATCGCAACGGTTCGCAACGCGCGCGGCGGTGAGCATCCTGACCCAGTGGTGGGCGCTTATGCCGCTATTCGTGCAGGAGCGGATGGGATTACAGCTCATCTACGAGAAGATAGACGTCACATGCGTGATGACGATATGGTTCGTCTTCAAAAACTCTGTGAGAGCGAAAACATACCATTGAACATGGAGATGGCGGCAACGGATGAAATGCTAAACATTGCGCTCGATCTAAAACCGAAAGCCGTTTGCATCGTTCCAGAACGCCGTGAAGAAAGAACCACAGAAGGTGGGTTAGATGTCGCAGGTGGACATAACCATATAACCCCGATTGTAAGGGAATTAACCGAAGTCGGATCTCGCGTGTCTCTATTTATCGAAGCTGTAGAGCCACAAATACGGGCAGCGGCCAGCACGGGGGCGGCCGTCGTTGAGTTCCATACGGGCGCTTATGCGCATGCTTTGGACACGGGAGATACGCAAACGGCTGAAGCCTATGTAAAGGCCTTTCGGGAGAGTGCAAAATTGGCGGATGAGCTAGGCCTCGAAGTCCATTTCGGGCATGGGCTGACATATGATAATGTTGGAGAAGTAGCGGCTATTCCAGAAACTATGGAATTGAATATCGGTCATTTCATTATTGGTGAAGCTATCTTTACTGGTCTCGACGGGGCGATTGCGGAAATGCGGAATATGATTTCGGAAGCCCGTGCATCGTGATTATTGGTATTGGAACAGATATTTGCGATATTCGCCGCATTGAACAATCTATCGAGAAGTTCGGGAAAAGATTTTTAAACAAGACCTTTACCGCAGATGAGCAGACCTACTGCGAGAGTAAAGCGCGTCCGGCTATGAGCTATGCGAAACGTTTTGCAGCTAAGGAAGCCGTTGCAAAAGCCCTAGCAGGTACAGATACGGGTGCGTTGAGCTGGACATCTGTTGATGTGAAAAATGACCCGTCTGGCCGCCCATATGTAGCGTTGACAAAAGATGCGAAAGCTAGACTAAAGAGTTTATGCCCCAAAGATCACGTCTCAAATATCCACTTGTCGCTTTCAGATGATTATCCATATGCAACTGCATTTGCGAT
>CAYWSI010000002.1:0-39776 GCA_964460585.1 uncultured Algimonas sp. | reverse complement strand
CGAAATCAAAGCGCGTAAACACTACGAAAAGCCATCTGAGAAACGTGTTCGCGAGAAACAAGAAGCGGTTCGCCGCGCCCGTAAATTGGCGCGCAAGCGGGCTCAAGTTGAAGGTCTTATCCCTTCAAAAGCTAGAAAAAAGCCGCGTCGACACTAAGCGACGCCTTTAAAGCCAAATTCAAAAAGCCGTTTCATTGAAGCGGCTTTTTTTATTGCCTTCGTGCCAAAGGCAGGCATTTATAACACAATGACGACCCAGCGCCGACATCTCTCAGACCATGAAATCCGGAGCCTGCCTAGCGGTTTTACGCAGAGCTTTGACATTCGTGCTGTCGAGTTAATTGACCGGCGGCATAATCCCTTCGCGCAGAACAAAATCCTCTGTCGAGGTCCATGTCTCTACTGGCAAAACTATCCGGCAGATTTCACCCGCAAACCCCTGATTATCCAATCCCTTCTCGTTCATGAGCTCTGCCATGTCTGGCAATATGAAACGGGCCGCCTGAGTGCATTTAGCTATCTGATAGACCCACGAAATTGGATTTATAACTATGTTGTCAAAGCCGAAACAAAATTCGATGACTACCCGACAGAAAAACAGGCAGATCTCTTGCAAGACTGGTTTCTGGTCAATTCTGGCGCAAAAGCGCTACGCTATAGCCCAAAGGGGGGCACTCCGACGAAAAATTGGCTCAATTCCGTCGTCCCATTTCAATGGAGCGCGCGTTAGCAGGATATTTAGGTATTTCGCGTAAGTTACCCCAAAGATGACACGGGGATTATTATGCCGATGACCAATGCAACACAGTTGATAGCCGATATGAAGGCTGCAAATGCGATGACAGATGCGCAATTACTAGAGCTACGCCGCGCTTTTGGCGCAGACATGGAAATTGATAGCCACGAAGCAGATATTATTTTTGACTTGGATAAATTAGATGTAAAACCAGAGGGTTGGGCAGATTATTTCACCTTAATTCTAACGACATATTTGGTGCATCAAGGTCAGCCGCAGGGCTATATCAACGACGCAATGGCCGCTTGGCTTATCGCACGTATTGATCATGACGGCGTTGTCGAGACCGAAACAGAACTGCGTCTTTTGATGAATGTGTTGAAAGTCGCGGAGCAACCAGGAGACCGCCTCGAAGCTTACGCAATCAATCAGGTCATGGAAGCTGTTACATCTGGCCGTGGCCGTGTTGGGCAAGATACACTCACCCCCGGCGTTATCGGAAAAGCGGAAGTCGAGCTACTTCGCCGCATTTTTTATAGTGTCGGCGGCGACGGCGGCATGGCCATTACCCGTATTGAAGCCGAGCAAATCTTTGCTCTAAATGACGCCACCTCCGGACGAGATAATGACCCAGAATGGCAAAAATTCTTCGTCGGCGCGATTGCTAATCACTTAATGATGATTGCTGCCCCTGAAAAAGTGGATTTAGCGGAAATGAAACGCCGTGAAGATTGGCTAACGAATGGCCATGGCCACCGCGAACCCGGCGAACATAAATATGCCGGCTTGAGCGCGCGAGCCATTTTGGAGGCTTTCAAAGAAACCTTTGGTCTAAAAGCCAAAGACCCAACTGGCGGGTTCTCAATTCTCAATGTTGAAAATACAAAACAGTCAGAGAAAATTACATCTGATGAAGCCAGCTGGTTAATCCGAACATTACAGGCTGATGGCGAAATCGACGCGAATGAACGCGCCCTTCTCGACTTCATTCGTCTAGAATGTCCCGCAATTGACGAGACTCTTCGTCCTTTACTCGACGCAGCTTAAATCAGTTAGGATAAAAACCCTGTCAGGACATTGGCGGTATTATCGCCAATTTCCGGCACGCCATATCCGCCTTCCATGATAAAGCAAGTGGGCAAGCCCATTGCAGCAATCCGCGCGCCATATCGCGCGTAATCTGCCGTCGTCAGCTTAAAGGATGAGATGGGATCCTTCTCATAGGTATCGACGCCGAGTGAGACGACAATTGCGTCAGCTTTAAATCTTTCAATCCGCATGATTGCCATCTCTAGAGCCTCTGACCACACATCATAGGCCGCTCCAGGTGCAAGGGGGTAATTTGCTGTAAACCCCTCGCCCGCTCCCATGCCAGTTTCATCTTCATGTCCCCAAAAGTAAGGAAAATGATAATCAGGATGTCCGTGTATAGAGGCAAAAAATACATCGTCTCGTTCGTAGAAAATATCCTGCGATCCATTGCCGTGATGAAAGTCTACATCAAGAACTGCCACACGCGACGCGCCTTCGTTCAAGAGTTTCTGCGCGGCAATCGCTGTCGTATTGAGCAAGCAATAGCCTGACATATAGGCCGCGCCCGCATGGTGACCGGGCGGACGAACAAAGGCAAAAGCGCTTCCGCCTTGAGCCGTCTCAAGAGCGGCACTCACGGCGCAACCCGCGATGGCTTCCAAGGCTTCCCAGCTTGTTTCCGTGATGACCGTATCAGAGGAGCTACAAAAATAACCCGCCGCGCCGTCAATATCGAGCGGAGGTTTGGCGCGCCGTGGGTTTGCGGGATAGCTCATTGGCAGAACATCCCCGCCATAACCTGCCGCTTGCCAGCGGGTCCAAGCTGTCTTCAAAAAATGGATATAATCTTCGCTATGGACCGCCGTAATATCTGTTGAGTCATAAGGTGCTGGGGTCAGAAACTCATGAAAGCCAGCGCGGTTTAACCCGGCTGTTAGCAGTTCCATGCGGTGCGGCGCTTCATGCGGCGGAACCATTTCACCCCTATGCAGCTCCGCTTTGGGGTGATGCAGAACATGTTTCGATGTATGAAATATTTTCATACTCACCCCCCAAATTCTAGGCTTCGTTATCCGCTCCGACACGCGCGCTAAGAGCCGCGGCCATAAAATCATCGAGCTTCCCATCTAACACGCCATTTGTATCGGAGGTTTCAACACCCGTGCGAAGGTCTTTGACCATTTGATAAGGCTGCAAAACATAGCTTCGGATTTGATGGCCCCAGCCAATATCGGTTTTACTATCGGCGAGCGATTGCGCTTCTTCCTCGCGCTTGCGGAGCTCTTCTTCATAGAGGCGCGCACGTAGCATATCCCACGCCTGAGCGCGGTTCTTATGTTGACTTCGGTCTGATTGACATTGCACCACAATCCCTGACGGTTCATGGGTGATACGGACGGCTGAATCAGTTTTATTGACGTGCTGACCACCTGCACCAGAGGCGCGGTAAGTATCAACACGGCAGTCACTTTCATCAATATCAATTTCAATGGAATCGTCGATTTCAGGAAACACCCAAACCGAAGCAAAACTCGTATGCCTACGCGCAGAGCTATCGAAAGGCGAAATACGCACGAGGCGGTGGACACCCGATTCTGTCTTCATCCAGCCAAAGGCATTCTCACCTTTGATGCGAAGCGTGGCAGATTTAATCCCTGCTCCATCGCCGTCTTGCGCTTCTAAAAGTTCTGTCTTCATGCCGCGCGAATTGGCCCAGCGCATATACATGCGTAAGACCATCTCGGCCCAATCCTGCGCTTCGGTCCCGCCTGCGCCCGGATGGATTTCAACGAAACAATCATTGCCGTCGGCTTCACCACTCATCAATGCGAGAAGTTCGGCGGCGGCGGCGGCTTGTTTGGTTTTCGTGAGCGCTTCCGCGGCCGCATCCAAAAGCTCCGTATCCTCATCCATTTCAGCAAGCTCTGCGAGTTCGACATTTTCAGATAGCTCGGATTCAATTTTAGAAATCGCCTCAAAACTGGATTCTAGTTTTGAGCGTTCCTGCATCAGCTTTTGGGCTTCCTGCGGCTTATCCCACAGAGTCGGGTCTTCCGCTAGATTATTGAGTTCCGCCAAACGGCGTTCAGCAACATCCCAGTCAAAGACGCCTCCTCAGCAGCTCCACAGACTGCTGGATTTCAGTTTGCATTTGAAGAATATCAGCTCTCATAATGGCGCTGATATGGCCCTAATAAATACCGTCGTCTAGGGCTTTTTCGACAGGTTCTTCTGGCTCTGGTAAAACATCCTCAGGGGGTTTGGGCAAGATACCCTCAGGTGTCTCTGGTAGCTGTGGTGCCTCAACTTTTGGAACCTCAACCTCAGGCACTACAGCATCTGGCGCGTCTTCTTTGATAGCCGCTTCTGCACGGTCCAAAATATCTGAAAGGCCTTCGTCATCTGGTTCTTTAATAGCCGGAGCTTCATTCGCGTCTAAATCAGCACCCTTTTCATCTCCGTCAGCAGTTTCAGGGGTTTCCGTGTCATTTTCATCCTCAGGCGCGGCAGCAGTTTCTTCGGAAGTTTCCTCTTCTTCGTTAGAAGCGACGTCCTCCTCAGCAAGAAATTCTTCAAAAGGTGTATCGTCTTTTGGGCTGGAAGGCGCACCGAAAAATCCGCCAAGAGAGTCAGTTCCAGACCCAAAGCGAGTCCGTGTCCCTAGTCCGCCCACACTCGGTTCCGTTCCTGGCTTGAAGGCTTCAAGAATAAAGTCTGGCGCACCAATATAGGTGGGCTCACCTGTTGAGCGATTCACAGGGGCGAGTGTCACGCCATCTGGAATACGGAAAGGCACTTTTGATTGGCTTTTCAGAACAGTTTCCAAAAAGTCTTTTACAATCGGAACCGCTGAACTTGAGCCCGTTTCACGGCCCATTTGTTCAGGCGTATCCATGCCGACATAGACACCGACAACGAGGTCCGGTGAAAAGCCCATGAACCAATTATCGAAACTATCATTTGTTGTCCCTGTCTTCCCGCCCAAAGGACGTTCAAGAGACTTCAATCTCACGCCCGTCCCATTCTGGACGACGCCCTGCATAATATATGTCACCTGATAAGCGGTAACAGGATCAATGACTTGAGCGCGGCTATCAGGCAATTCAGGCGGAGGGCCACCTGTAAAACTGTCCTGCTGGCAATCGGCACAGTCAACATCAAAGGCATTAAAAACAGTCACGCCGTTACCGTCTTGCACACGGTCAAGAATACGGGGTTCAACCGCTTTGCCGCCATTGATCATCGCAGAATAAGCCGTGGCAAGGCGCATAAGCGTTGTTTCGCCTGCACCCAAAGCCCAAGCCAATTCAGGTTGCGGCGCATCATAAATGCCAAAGCGTTGAGATAATTTCATAACAGGCCGCATACCCATTTCATTCGCCAATCGAACCGTCATCGCATTGCGAGACTTTTCAACGCCCAAACGTAGGGTCGAGAGGCCGTAGAAATTACCAGCATTATAGTTTTCGGGTTTATAGAAACGCTCGCATTCGTCTTCTTCTGGCTCCTCGCCCTCTGCATTTAAGTCATCGGCGCTATCATCCTCATTACGTTCCTCTTGTGCGCCTCGAAGCTTAAGCGTGCCCAGCTCTGTTTCTTCACATTCCACATCTTTCTTCTCAATAACAAAGGGCGCATCCAGAATTTTATCCGAGGGCGTAAAGCCATTTTCTAAAGCGGCCGCATAGACAAATGGTTTAAAGGCAGAACCCGGTTGGCGCTTGGCTTGAGTCGCGCGGTTAAACTGGGATTGTTCAAAGCTATAACCGCCCACCATCGCCAAAATACGGCCCGTATGCGGATCCATAGCCAACAAGGCGCCATTCGCTTTTGGTACCTGACGCAGATTATAAGTCGTCGCTGGGTCTGCTCCGGCCTTAACAACTGAGCGCTGCACAAGAATGACATCGCCTGTTTTCAGAACGGATTTCGCAGATTTTAAATCTGGACCAACAGCACCTTTTGGAAGCGCCTTCTTCGCCCAGAGGAAATCCTTAAGGGCCAATGTACCTTTAGCATCAATGTCAGGATATGTCTCCCCTTCGGGCCAATCCGCTGGCGGTGCGAAACGCAATTCGACAGATTTATCGGATACGTCCATAACAAGCGCGACGCGCCAATCCCCTATATCCGCTGGAGCCTTAACTGCGCTGAGTTGCTTTTTCCAATCTGACATGGACTCAAAAGACGTCAGCGGCCCGCGATACCCATGACGACGGTCCATAATCTCAAGCCCACGCCGAAGCGCGCGGCGACCCTCAAGCTGCATGGACGTATCCAGCGTTGTGCGGATAGAGAGGCCGCCTTCATAAAGTTCATCTTCGCCATACATTTGATAAATTTGCTTGCGCGCTTCTTCGACAAAATAATCTGCCGCGAGATATTCAGCGCCTTCTAAACGTTTGGTCCAATCCAACTCGGCCGCTTTAGCTTCATCCGCTGTCTTTTGAGTGATGTACCCATCTTCGACCATACGGCCTAAAATATAAGCCTGTCGGTTTTTAGCCCGCTCATAGCCGCGCTCATCATCCAGCCGATAATTTGACGGCCCCTTAGGAACTGCGGCCAGATAGGTCATTTCTGCCAAAGTTAGATCTTGCATTGGCTTGCCGAAATGTTTGAGCGATGCCGCAGCGACGCCATAAGCTCCGCGACCAAAGTAGATCTCATTGAGATAAAGCTCGATGATTTCATCCTTGGTGAAAGCTTGTTCCATCCGGCGCGCAATCGCTATTTCGCGGACTTTCCGCTTTATGCTGTAATCATCCCCAACGAGAAAATTCTTTGCCACTTGCTGCGTCAGGGTTGACGTCCCGCCAATACGTTGTCCTTTGAGCTTTTTCCCTGGAGCCGAAATGGCCGCCCGCGTCAGGCCAATCGGATCCCATCCCTTATGCCGATAAAACCGCTGATCTTCGGCTGAGACGAAAGCGAGTTGCAAGTCTCGTGGTATTGTGTTGACGGGAACAAACACCCGCGCCTGCTTGGAAAATTCATCAATGAGCTTGCCGTCACCTGCGTGAACGCGCGACATAACAGGCGGCTCATACTCCGATAAGCTCTCCACACTTGGCAAATCTCGCGTCCATATCACCATCAGAACGAATAGAATGATGGCAATCACGAGGCCTAAGACAAACCCCAATCCAAACATCCATTTAAAAATGCGCCATAGCTTTCCCCAGCGCGAGATTGGACTCGGAGTTTTGTCAGGTGAATGTGGCGTAATTGTCTCAGTCATGGCTCGAATCATCTGACCGCAGAATACGGCTTAAATAAGGTGTTAGCGGGGCATTCCATTTATAGAAAGCCCTTGATTCAGACAGACAGATCATCAATTTTGCGCCATGTAAGCATCAATCGCCCGCTCAACGGCTGACAATATTTTCGTCCGATGGGCCTGCGTTCTCAGTAATTTTTCATCTTGGACATTGGATAAAAACCCGAGTTCTAACAAAACAGCGGGAACATCAGGTGCCAAAAGCACATAATATCCAGCGCGCCGATGAGAATTGGCGACCAAATCGGTTTTTCCTCTCAATTCAGAGAGGAGAATTTCCGCGAAAGCATCCGACTGACTCTCTGTTTTACGCTGCGCCAAATCAACAAGAATGTCGCCCACAGGATCACTTTGCTCAGACAAGTCGACATCTAAAATCCAGTTTTGATTATTCACAATGCGCTTTGAACGCCCCTTCGCCCTATCCGCCAAAGTATAGACCGAGGCTCCGCGCGCCTTTTTATTCCCCGCTGAGTCGGCATGAATCGATATGAAAAGATCCGCTTGCCCTGTTCTGGCGATGCGTAACCTTTCATCATGGTCAACATAATTATCCCTCGAGCGCGTCACGATAACCCTATATCGTCCAGAGTTTCGCAATCGGGCCGCGAGTTCATTGGCCGCAGAAGTCGTGATGTGTTTTTCATAAGTCCCATTTGCCCCGATGGCACCCGGGTCGGTACCGCCGTGACCTGGATCAATGACGATCACGGGCTTTCGGGCAAATTTGACAACTGCGTTAGGTTTCAAAACTGGAAAAGGCGTCTTCCCTTTAAAATCACGCAACCCTGAAGACCGAACGGGCGTTGTCTTGACGTCTGTTCCTGGTTTTAGATTTGGTACAGGGATTGCGGCATATGCAGTCAGGCTGTACAAAAATGTCAGCAAGAGGGATATGAACAAGACTCGATGCACAATGATATTCGCTATGGCGATTTTATGGTGAACAAAGTCTTAGCATTACACGCTTTAACCACCAAACACGCAGGAAAATTCAGTCATACTGTCACGTTTCCTTGTCTTGCTGACAAATGCTTTGCCCTTTGGAACAAAATGAGGCACTGAACTCAGTAATTGCGAGTCACGGCAGGCTGAATTTAGCGCCCCTCGCAAAACCTACGCACTGTCGACGATACTGTCCGCACTGCATCTCGAAAGTTTTTATGCTCGCCACGCAACTAATGAAAAGTTCAGAAAGCGCCGCTCAAACGGTCTCTGGCTTTGCGCGTGCGATGCCGTTGAACCCTATTTTATCATTTTTTGCCTCGCAGCGACCAACGTTCAGTTGGGAATCCGCGCGAGCGCCTGGAGAACACCATGGTCAAACGTATGCTCATCGATGCGGCCCACCCGGAAGAAACACGGGTCGTCATCGTCAATTCAAATCGTGTTGAAGAACTAGACTTTGAAAGCCGTCATAAACGGCAACTTCGCGGCAATGTCTATCTTGCCCGCGTCACCCGCGTCGAACCCAGCTTGCAAGCTGCCTTCATTGAATATGGAGGCAATCGTCACGGATTCTTAGCCTTCTCCGAAATCCACCCAGATTATTACAAAATTCCTGAAGCCGACAAACTCGCCCTCAAAGAGCAGGAAGAAGAAGAGCAACGCCTTGCCGATGAGGAAGAAGAAAAGCGCAAAGCCACGTCAGCAAAACGAAAATCCCGCACAAAACGGGACGAAAAAGAGGAAGACAATGATGAGGATGATCTCATAGACGAAAACGAAGACGAAGACGAAGAACATGAAGACGAAGAACATGAAGACGAGGACGGTGACGAGGACGAAGAGCGTGACGAAAACCTAGACCCTGATGATGAAGACGCGACGGATGAAACGGATGCTGAAGTCGCAGATGAGCAAGTCAATGTCGCGTCGAAGCGCCGCAAACGGATTTCTCGCCGCCGCTATAAAATCCAAGAAGTTATCAAACGCGGCCAAATCTTACTTGTTCAAGCCGTTAAGGAAGAGCGCGGCAGTAAAGGCGCCGCGATGACAACTTACCTGTCTCTGGCCGGACGTTACTGCGTACTCATGCCAAATACGCCGCGCGGGGGAGGAATCTCACGCAAAATCTCTAATGGTTCAGACCGCAAACGCCTGAAATCTATCATGAGTGGATTGGACGTTCCAAAAGGTATGGGCGTTATTGTGCGCACAGCAGGCGCGAAACAAACCAAGACTGAAATTGGACGGGATTACGATTACCTCTCCCGCCTCTGGTCGGACATTCGCAACAAAACGATGGAATCCTCAGCCCCCGCTCTGATCCATGAAGAAGGTAATCTTGTAAAACGCTCGCTCCGTGACCTTTATAATAAGGACATTGAAGAAGTTTTGGTCCAAGGTGAAGATGCCTATGAAACGGCGCATGATTTCATCAATATGCTGATGCCGAGCCATGCAAAGCACATCAAACATTATGACGACGAAATTCCGCTCTTCCTACGCTATGGGGCCGAAAAGCAGATTGAAAACTCACTCGACTCTGTTGTTCAGCTTAAATCTGGCGGATATCTCGTTATTCACCCGACAGAAGCGCTTGTCTCCGTTGACGTAAACTCAGGGCGTTCAACAAAAGAACGCAATGTAGAGCGCACAGCCCTTCGGACAAATTTAGAAGCCGCAGAAGAACTCGCGCGTCAAATGCGCCTCCGCGATTTGGCAGGCCTAATCGTCATCGACTTCATCGACATGGACGAACATAAAAATAACCGCGCCGTTGAGCGTAAGATGAAAGAAATGCTGACCCAAGATCGGGCCCGTATCCAAACTTCGCGTATCAGCCAGTTCGGCCTTATGGAAATCAGCCGTCAGCGTCGCCGTCGTTCCCTGCTAGAAGGATCAACAACATCCTGCCCGCATTGTTCTGGTGTTGGCCGCAAGCGCACAATTGAAAGTTCTGCACTCGCAGCCATTCGTGCCGTCGAAGAATTTGCGGTCCGAGGTAAAGCCAAACGTATTCGCCTGAAAACCTCTAGCGACGTCGCCCATTACCTTCTCAATGAAAAACGCGACCTGCTCACCCAAGTCGACAATATCGCCGATGTCTTTACAGAAGTCGTCGGAGATGATGAACTTATTCGCCCGAACTTCGAGCTGGAAGTTGTTGAAAAACGTGAAGATAAACGCGCGGACCCGCTCGTAAAAATCGAACGTGAATTCAAAAAAGAACGTGAAGCGGCCAAACGGAAACCGAAGAAATCTAAACGAGAGAAACCTGAGTCAGAGGCTGATGAAGCCGTCACGTCAGAAGACGAAATGGACGAAGAAAACCGCAAATCTGGTCGTCGCCGGTCTCGCAGAGGTCGCCGCGGGGGTCGCCGCGTGGGTCGCGGAAGAGATTGCCGAAATGAAACGAGCGAAAACGCGGAAGCCAAAACTGATGAGGCTGCCTCTAAAGACCGTGATTCCGAGGACAGCAAAAAGAAAGAGAGCAAGCCCAAACGCCGCCGCCGAGCGCCAGAAAAAGGCAAAACAGACGCATCCAAATCAGAGGAAGCGATCTCTGAAGAAACAAAGGCTGACGAACCGACTGGGAAAGGCGGACGTCGCCGTCGTGCCCCCAGCCGCCAGAAAGACGAGCCGGTTAAAGACGTGGCTAACGCGGCGGAAACGGTAGAGGCTGAAAAACCTAAAACTCGCTCAACAACACGCCGAAAAGCGCCAAGCCGTAAAAAGGCGAATGATGCGGAGACGGCAACAGAGCCTAAAGTCAAGCGGACGCGTAAAGCTCCCGCCAAGACCGCTGCTGAACCTGCTGCTGAGGAGGCAAAGCCAAAACGTACACGCAAGGCTCCAGTCAAAAAGGCAGCGCCTAAGAAAGCTGCCGCCAAAGACAGTAATGCGCCTAAGTCGAGCCGAACTCGGAAAGCGTCTGCAAAAAAGACGGAAGCTAAAAAGACTACGGCAAAGAAAGCGCCCTCTAAAAAAGCAGAGACAAAAAAGGCTCCGGCTAAAAAAGCCGCGGCCAAGAAAGCCCCTGCGAAAAAACCCGCAACAAAAAAGGCGCCTGCTAAAAAGGCCACGACGAAAAAGGCACCAGCGAAGAAAGCTGCCCCTAAAAAGGCGGAAACAGTTGAAACCAAAGCTGCACCCAAGCGGACACGAAAAGCGCCCGTTAAAAAAACAACTGAAAAAACTGTAGAAAAACTTCCTGCTAAAGCTCAACCAGCGCCTGCGAAGACATCAAAAGCTCCAGAGAAAATTTCTGAAAAAACGCCTGAGAAAAAAACCAAACGGGGATGGTGGAACCGCCGTAAGAAAGGTTAAAGGCCAGCGATTGGCAGTTTTTCCAATTGACTAGCTCAGCTATTGTTCAGTTTCGCTCGCGTAAGTGTCATCAAGTGTTACGCGCGCGTAACTTGACCAAAGGATAATGAGGTTACAAACCAGACATATGAATGTGTTTTATCAATCTTGGGCCGCCTCGCTAAAATTAGCCGCAATGGTCATCTTTTGTCTCGCCTTCTCGGCTGTGCAAGCAAATGCGCAATCCTTATTGCGTGATACTGAGATTGAAGAAACTCTCCGAGAGTTTACAGACCCAATCCTACGTGCTGGGGGATTAAGCCCGTCTTCCGTCGATATATATCTCGTCAATGACCCATCCCTCAACGCCTTTGTAACGCGTGGTCAGAACATCTTTCTCCATTCAGGGCTCATTTTAGCGGCTGATACGCCTAATCAATTGAAAGGCGTCATCGCACATGAAACGGGTCATATTACTGGCGGACATATTGTTCGGTCTGATTATGGCAATCGCAGCTCTTATGGCGCTATCCTTATTGCCGCTGGGATTGGTTTGGCTGCCATTCTAGCCGGTGAAGGCCAAGCAGGCGCTTTGGTCTTAGGCGGCTCGCAACAATTCGGGGCTTTAGAAGCTCTCTCCTATTCTCGTGTCAATGAGGCTGCAGCCGATCAATATGCCTTTGAGTATATGGACCGCACTGGCCAAAGTGGTGAAGGCCTTATCAAATTTTTTGAAAAGTTCCGTGCTCAAGAGGTTTTGAGCCAGGCTAGACGTTTTCCCTATTTCCGCGGACATCCCCTTTCCGCGGACCGTATTGACGCCCTACGCGAACGCGTCCGCGATTCCGAATTTACGGAAGTAAAAGACACACCAGAAGAACTTCACAAGCATGCCATGATGCAAGCCAAACTTCGCGGCTTCCTAAATGGTCCTGCGGAAGTTTACTCCCGCTTTCCTTTAGCTGATCAATCCAAACCGGCCCGTTACGCACGCGCTGTTGCGAATTTCAAACAAGCTGACCTGAGAAATGCGGTTAAAGAAATTGATAGCTTGATAGAGGATGAACCAAATAACGCTTATTTTCATGAGCTTAAAGCACAAATCTTATATGAATCTGGCCAGGGCATTGATGCGATTGAGCCTGCAAAACGGGCCTTAGATTTAAGGCCTGATTCACCGCTGCTAGAAATCGCATTGGCTCAAGCCACACTTGAAACACGCGACCCTGGGGAATTCGGGAAAGTTGTAGACTTGTTAAAATCCGCTTTGGAAACAGAGCCGAGTAATTCTTATGGCTGGTATCTTCTCGCTGATGTTTATGAACGTCAAGGTAATACGGCCTTGGCAAAATATGCCACGGCTGAACGTTTCTATGCCATTGGAGATATTCGGAGCGCCCGGAGTTTTGCCCAGCGCGCCCAAGAAGATTTGCCCCGGACTTTACCGCAATGGCGACGCGCATCAGACATCATCGTTGTCTCTGATTCCCAATTGGCGAGTAAGAGCAGAAGACGCGGCCCAAAACCTTTTGTGAGCATCTCTGCACGTTGATTTATCCGCGTTAAAGCTGCATAGCTACAGCCTGTATTACGACCAATTTTAGAGTAGAGAATAAATATGCGACCGTTCTTAATGACGTCCATTGCCGCAATCAGCTTGATGACTGCATCCTGTGCTGAGGCTGGCCCCGAAACAACGCTGAGCAAGTCTGAAATCGAAGCGCTCGTAAAGGACTATATTCTCGAAAACCCGGAAATAATCCGGGATGCCATTATTAAGCTGCAAGAAAAAGAAGTCTTACAAGAACAGGAGACATTCCGGGAATCCATCGTCTCCGCAAAAGATGCCCTTGAAAATGACCCACGAGATGCCTCTATCGGGCCTAAAAATGCAAAAGTCACAATTGTTGAATTTTTCGATTATAATTGCGGTTTCTGCAAACGATCGACCCCGTGGGTCGAAGAGGCCATTGAAAAATATGGCAATGATGTCCGCTTCATCTTTAAAGAACTTCCCATTTTAGACGACCGTACGAAAACCTCTCGTCTTGCCTCGCGCGCTGCACTTGCCGCAGAAAAACAAGGCAAATACATGGACATGCATTTAGCTCTTATGAAACAAAAACGGTTGAGCGACGAGATCATCCGAGAAACAGCCGAAGAGATTGGCTTAGACATGAGGCGCTATGAAGCTGACATGGGAGACCCAACAATTGAGCAGCACATTAGCGACACCCTAGAACTCGCCAATCGTCTACCCGCATTAACGGGTACGCCATTCTTCGTTATCGGCGATGAATATGTATCTGGTGCAGATACCGCACGCTTAAATCAACTCGTCAAAGCCGGGCTTTAAAGCTGATTTTTAGACCGCTTTAAGGTCTCAATAGCGAAACATATTCGCTATACTCTCTTCAATAAGCCTCAAACGCAAAAAGAACAAAACAGAAACAAACCTTTGACAGATAGCCGTGATTGTGAGACAGAGCGCTCATGCCAAAGCCGTCTACCATCTTTGTTTGCCAATCCTGCGGAAGCGTTCACGGGAAATGGGCGGGGCGGTGTGATGCCTGCGGGGAATGGAATACGCTTGTTGAAGAAGCGCAAAGCCAAACCGCCAAACCCGCCCATAAGCGGCGAAAAGAACGGGGCATGGAATTTGTCGATCTCGGCACAGAGTCCAAAGATGTCCCGCGATTAAAAACAGGCATTGATGAATTAGACCGCGTAACTGGCGGCGGGTTAGTTCCGGGTTCAGCCATATTAGTTGGCGGCGACCCTGGCATTGGTAAATCCACCCTGCTCCTACAAGCCACAGGACAACTCGCTGCAAGCGGTCTCAAGACAGCTTATATCTCTGGCGAAGAATCCACCGGACAAGTGCGCCGCCGCGCAAAACGCCTTGGCGTCTCCGAACATCCTGTAAGCCTCGCATCAGAAACCTCATTAGGTCCCATCATCGACGGGCTTATGGAAACCAAACCTGATGTTATCATCATTGACTCCATCCAAACGCTTTGGACGGATCAACTCGGCGCAGCCCCTGGAACAGTTGCACAAGTTAGAGCCTGCGCGCAGGAACTCACACGTTATGCCAAAAAGCGCGGCGCCTGCGTTATCCTCGTGGGTCATGTCACAAAAGACGGCCAAATCGCGGGCCCCCGCGTCGTTGAACATATGGTAGATGCCGTTTTATATTTTGAGGGCGATCGCGCCCATCAATTCCGCATTTTACGCGCCCATAAAAACCGCTTTGGTCCAACAGATGAAATTGGCGTCTTTGAAATGCGCGAAAGCGGATTGGCAGAAGTCCCTAATCCTTCCGCGCTTTTCCTAGACGGCCGCGGCGAAACCTCTTCAGGCGCAGCTGTTTTCGCGGGGCTAGAAGGCTCACGGCCTGTTTTGACTGAAATCCAAGCCTTGGTGGCCCCCGCCGCATTTGGTACGCCGCGACGCTCCGTAACGGGATGGGACAGCAGCCGCCTAGCGATGGTGCTCGCCGTCTTAGAAACGAGATGCGGCGTCAGCTTTGCAGGCAAAGATGTTTACCTGAATGTCGCGGGCGGATTACGCATTAATGAGCCTGCTGCCGACCTCGCTGTGGCTGCAGCTATCGCCTCTTCTGCCTTTGACATTCCTCTCCCGTCCGATTCGGTTGTCTTTGGCGAAATCAGTCTATCAGGTGATGTGAGACCTGTTGGCCGAGCTGATGCGCGCTTAAAAGAGGCGGCAAAGCTGGGTTTTCACCGCGCAATCACGGCAAAACCGCAGAAACGGAAAGACGGACGAGACCGCAATGACAATGCCGCTCTGCCTATCATTGCAATCAAGGCTTTGCCCGACCTCATTCGACGTGTAGAAGCGAGCACAGAAAGCGGCCTAGACCATCCAACAAGTTGGGCCGCCTAGCTGGAGACTGCGACGCCCCATGACTGCCCAAATCTTGCAATTCATTTCGATTGGACCTTGGGATTTCAACGGCTTTGACGTCGTTGTTCTCGTAATCCTGCTTATTTCAATGCTCTACGCCGCCTCACGCGGATTTTTACGCGAGGTCATTTCTATCGCAGCGCTTTTGGTGGCCACGATCGTGACCTTATTCGTCTGGGGCCAATATCGTTTCGCGGCACAAGATTTAATATCACCCGCTTGGCTAGCCGATGGCGCACTTTTAGTTGGCGTCTTCTTCGTTGCTTACCTCATCATGGTCGTCATTATGTCAAAAATTGGGAAGTCTATTGCGGGAAAAGAATCTGGCTTTATTGACCGCCTACTCGGCGCAGGCTTTGGCATTGCGCGTGGCCTGATAATTGCAGCGCTCGGTGTCTTAGTTTTAACCGCCGGAAACCGCGCAACAGCAGAAGCTCAAAATTACAAAAAGAGCCTCATTGAACAAGGCATTTACAATGAAGTTTTAGGCAAAATGCCAAAATCCATGCGCGACCAAATGGAAACAGACCCTAAACCAATTCCCGACATGCTCTTAAATTCGACATTTTATCCGCTGTTAAACAAAATTGGTGCCGGATTACGCGCATTGCCATTTGCAAAAGTCAAAACCTATGCAGAGCGCATCAAAGACGGCGATATCGACGGGATAACCGAAGAGATACTGGAGTCAGGAAAATGAGTAATCCGAGCTGTAGCTTTGATCCGAATGACGACAAAATCCGCGAAGAATGCGGCGTTTTCGGAATTTTCGGGCTAGAAAATGCGGCCTCCCTCACCGCGCTTGGCCTTCACGCCCTACAGCACAGAGGACAAGAAGCTTGCGGGATTGCGGCCACAGATGGAAAACAATTTCGAACAGAGCGCCATCTTGGTCTTGTTGGCGATAACTTCACCGGTAATGATCCTTCGGAGCGCTTAGGCGGACATATCTCGATTGGACACGTCCGCTATTCCACTGCGGGGCAAACCGTATTGAGAAACGTTCAGCCACTCTTTTCTGAATTACACTCTGGCGGCTTTGCCTTGGCTCATAATGGTCATATTACAAACGCCTACACCTTGCGCGAACGGCTCGTAAAGAAAGGTGCGATATTCCAATCCACGTCAGACACGGAAGTCGTTATCCATTTGATTGCCCGCGCAAAACAGGGTGAATTTATTGACCGTCTGGTCGCAGCTATCCGCCAAGTTGATGGCGGCTATGCCTTTGTTGGTATGACAGAAAATATGTTGGTCGGCGCGCGCGACAGAAACGGCATTCGCCCCCTTCTCATCGGTCGGATTGGCGATAGCTATGTGCTGGCTTCTGAAACCTGTGCCTTCGACATGATTGATGCGGAATTTATCCGAGAAGTCGAACCCGGCGAAGTCGTCATCATCAATGAAGACGGCATTCGTAGTTTCACAGCCTTCCCCAATGCGAAGTCTCGCCCCTGTATCTTTGAATTTGTCTATTTCGCCCGCCCTGATAGCGTCGTCGGCGGTAAATCCGTCTATGAAGTTCGCAAGCGTATGGGCGTACGGTTAGCAGAAGAAACACCCGCAGATGTGGATGTCATTATCCCTGTCCCCGACAGCGGCGTCCCGGCGGCTCTTGGTTTCGCACAGGCGATGAATATTCCATTTGAGCTCGGTATTATTCGCAATCACTATGTCGGACGGACCTTTATCCAGCCCACACAACAAATCCGCGATATGGGTGTGAAGCTCAAGCACTCGGCTAACCGCGCAATGATTGAAGGCAAACGTGTCTTGCTCGTCGATGATTCAATCGTACGCGGGACGACCTCAACCAAAATTGTCCGCATGATTAAAGCGGCGGGCGCCAAGGAAGTTCACTTCCGCTCCGCCTCTCCGCCTATCAAATTCCCAGATCATTATGGGATTGATATGCCGACAAAGGAAAAACTCATTGCTGCGAATTACACGCTAGAGGAAATGACCTCCATGCTGGAAGTCGACAGCCTTGGCTTCCTCTCCGTCGAAGGGCTTTATTGGGCTATGGGTGAAGACTACCGCGAAGAAGACGCGCCGCAATATACGGACCACTGCTTCACGGGTGCCTATCCGACACCGCTGATTGACCGTGACCGTAAATTACTCGGCGGGAAACAGCTCTCCTTCCTTGTCGAGGTTGCATAAGTCTCATGAAAGATCATTCAGGCCGAATCGTCCTCGTCACTGGGGCTTCGCGCGGTATTGGCTATGCGGCAGCGAAACATCTCGCAGCGGCGGGCGCGCATGTTATCGCGGTTGCGCGAACCCAAGGCGGACTTGAAGACCTCGACGATGAGATTAAAGCCGCTGGCGGACAATGCACCCTCGTCCCAATGGATTTAAAAGATGGCGACTCGATTGACCGTCTCGGTAAAGCGCTCCACGAAAGATTTGGAAAATTAGACGGACTCCTTCTCAACGCGGCGCAGCTCGATAGCATCACCCCCATGCCGCATATTAAACCTGCAGATTGGGACAGTGTTATCTCAGTCAACCTCACGGCGAATTATCGGCTTATCCGCGCATTAGACCCGCTACTGCGTGCCTCGGACGCGGGACGAATCGTCGCCCTCACGAGCTCTGTCGCGCAAAGCCACCGCGCCTATTGGGGCGTCTATGCAGTCTCCAAAGCGGGATTAGAGGCGATGGCAAATATCTATGCGCAAGAAACAGAAATCACGCCGGTCCGTATCAATCTCTATGACCCGGGCGGTACACGTACAGCTATGCGCGCGAAAGCGGTCCCAGGAGAAGACGCGAGCCTTCTCCCAGACCCAGCGGAACATTGGCCAAATCTGTCAAAGCTTTTAAGCGCGGAGTTTTCGCAGACTGGCACAATCCTACGATTTAAGGATTAATCCCAATCCGGCAGGAATATATTTTCTATTACCACCGCTCAAACCGGCTTCGCCGCAATCACATAATTGCGGCCCGCGTTAAGAGCGCCTTCAGATTTTATAATCTCTAGGGCCTTCCGTCGCAGGGCCTCCCCCCGCGCCTTTAACGCCGCAGCGAGATCGGGGTCTTCTAATTTTTCGAGCATCGGCGTACAAATATCTATCTGAGCGTTGACGAATAGGGCCTTATGCCGAATGTCGAAATGCTTGACATCGAGCACTTCAAATCCTGTCATTCGCAAATTATCGACAACCCACCCCGCAGGATATTCACGGTATGCTATGCCGCCGCCATGCAACATACAGGCATCGCGAAAGCGGCCAATTTCCCAAAGCACCCGCGCTGCGCTCGTGTCTGGACGCGAGGTTGGCACATAAGGTTCAAGCCCTTTGACATAAAGCCGCCCGCGCGTGAGCGGTCTTAAGCGTTTAAACAAATAGGGCTGATAATATGGCGCAAATCCCTCAATCGCGCCGAGCAAATAATCCGCCAAAACCGTATCGAACTGTTCGCCTTTGAGCAGATTCGGATCTACCCAATTGCCAAATACAACTCTGTCGTTTGTACGTTGTTTTTGTTTGATTGCGGCCCTCACCTGATCCGCATGAGACGGTGAAGCCGATATGGCAGTCCATTGCTCCGTCTCTAAATCCGCGACCCAGCGGATAGATTGCACGCCGGTCCCCGCATCAAGCAACGCCCCCCATGGGCGGTCTCCCTGCAAGCGCTGGATATGGCGTAATAGAGGTGGATGTTTCCGCGCCATCAAAGATAGTTACCCTTTGTCTTTATCCTTGCGAGGATGTTTCTTCACGCGGCCAACATCTTCGCGGCCCTTTTTCACGCGGCCTAGGCGTTCTTTGCCTTGAATGCGTTTATCCGTATCATAGGGGTTACTATCCGCCTTGACATAAAGACGAATAGGAATGCCCCAAAGATCAAAGTCTTCGCGCAAGCCATTAACGAGATAGCGCCTATAGGTCTCCGGCAATTTATTTGCGCGAGAGCATTTCAACACGAAAGTCGGCGGGCGTGTTTTCGTCTGACTTATATATTTCGGCTTTATCCGGCGACCATTGATGGCGGGCGGCGGGTGGCGCGCCACTTTTTCCATCAGCCAATCATTGATCTCTGATGTTTTAACTTTCACAGACCAATCAATTTGCACGCGTTCAATGGCGGGCAAGAGACGGTCAACCGACTTTCCCGTCAGGCCAGAAAACATAACAACGGGAATCCCTTTAAGCTGCGGCAAGAGGCGCGCAGCCGTTTCGCGCAAGGCTTTGGACATTTCAGACTTATTTTGCACCAAATCCCATTTGGTTACGCCAATCACAAGGGCCCGTCCTTCGCGCTCGCACAGATCAGCAATCTGCAAATCCTGTTTATCAAAAGGCGATGTCGCATCCATGAGTAGCACAACGACCTGCGCAAATTTAATCGCCCGTAATGTATCTTGAACACTCATCCGTTCGAGTGTTTCTTGCACTTTGGCTTTTTTACGCATGCCTGCCGTATCATGGAACTGAACGCGGCGGTCTTGCCAAACATAATCAATCGTAATGGAATCGCGGGTAACCCCCGCCTCTGGTCCCGTCAGCAAACGATCTTGCCCAATCAAGGTGTTGATGAGTGTCGATTTGCCTGCATTTGGACGACCTACAAAAGCAATCCGAACCGGCGCTTCGGATGTATCCATCGGCTCAGGGTCGGCTTCTAATTCCACGCCTCGTAAGGCCAGCTCAACGGCGTCATCTAGGTCCACCATCCCGATATTATGCTCTGCAGCAACTTCGATAGGATCGCCCATCCCAAGAGAATAGCCTTCATTGATGCCGCTATCCGCCGCGCCGCTCTCGCATTTATTCGCGACTAAGACCGTAGGCTTGCCTTGCTTACGGACAAATTCTGCAAAAATTCGGTCGAGGGGCGTCACGCCTTCACGGGCGTCATAAACAAAGAGTAAGACATCTGCACCAACAACGGCCTCTTCTGTCTGGCTGCGCATTCGGGCTTCTAATTTATCCCCTGTCGCATTTTCAAACCCCGCCGTATCCATCAGCGTCATATCATGACCGCGCAAGCGAGATTTCGTCTCGCGTACATCGCGGGTTACGCCCGGCGTATCATTCACAATGGCGAGTTTTTTGCCAGCCATACGGTTGAATAGAGTCGATTTGCCAACATTGGGACGACCAATGACAGCGATGCGAGCGGGACGCGTGTTGTCTAGCTCAGTTTCATCCTCGTCCTCATAGCGCCGTTTCCGCGCCATGGGTCTATCTTAGCGCGACGAGCTTTGCCTCGTCGGTCAATAGATAGACAGTCTCATTGGCAATGATAGGCGGAACAAATACGGGTGCTTTAATCTTCTCTTCCTTCAAAATGGAACCAGAGCGAGGGTCGAGCACAACCGCAACACCTGTCGAACTGGCGACCAAAAGACGGTTACCTGCGAGGAGAGGTCCAGTCCAAACTGTGCGCTCTTTCCGCTTTTTCGCGTTTTTAAAATTCTCTAATTGCTGAATCCAAAGGACAGTCCCGTCCAATTTATTCAGCGCCGCCACTTGGCCAGATGTTGTGACTGTAAAGACAACATCAGCAACAATGAGCGGAATCGAAAGTGAGCCAGCAGGCTGTGACCAGACCCGCTGTCCCGTACGCAAATCGAAAGCTGTCATGACGCCGCTCTGCGCAGTCGCAATCACATAGCCATCAGCGACAGCGGGGCCGCCTGAAATATCATTCAAAGACGCGAGCGGCGTCAGGCGAGCCGTCGAAGACAAGGCATCCTGCCAAATCACGCCGCCATTCTGAACGCGCAAAGCGACCAATTCACCCGATGAGAAAGGCGCAAGAACGACATCATCAACCACGGCAGGCGCAGGCGATGTTAACATAGACGCCGTTTCCGTAATCCCTTGATAAGTCCAGAGGATCTCGCCCGTTTCAGCGTCCAAAGTGAATAATTCATTATCGTCCGAAATGACGAAGACACGGCCATTATCAACGGTCGGGACAGAATTTAGAGGCACCCGAGTTTGGCGCTCCCAAACCACTTCACCTGTTGCCGCCTCCAACGCGACTATTTTACCAAGACCAGAGGCCACAAAAAGTCTGTTATTTGCAAAGGCAACACCGCCGCCGACACCTTCCCTATCGCTGCCGTCACCATCGGTGAAGGTCAAAGGATCTCTGATACGGTCAATGAAACTGGTTTTACCCTCTCGCGTCGCGGAACGCTCAACAGCCTCAACCTTATAAGACCAAATCCTATCACCTGAAGCTTCATCAAAGGCGGTAACTTTATAGCGAGAATCGACTGTGTAAATTGTCCCGCCCGCAATAACTGGCGGCGCAACAATACGTCCTTTGCGCCCTGACCCTTCGCCAATGTCAATGGACCGTACTTTCTCTAATGGTCCAGATGCGCCTGTATGCTGGACAACATGGGCCACATTACCCCCAGCCTGCGGCCAATCTATATTCACATAGGGGTCTGGCAAAATGATTTGGTCCGGTGTTACCGGGGCCGCAACCTGCAATGTCTCTGACAATTCCAAAATAGAAATCCGCTGATCATCACCTGCGACTTCACCTTGTTCCGCGCGCTTTTCAGCCTCAGATTTATCAAATGGGTTGATAGCATCCAATGTCTGGCAGGCGGACAATAAGCTCGCACAAATAGCCGCTAGAAGCAGAGTATTATTCTTCATCGGTTGCATCTTCCTGCGTTTCAGTAGCGGGTTCGGAAATCGGTTGAGGGACTGCAAGCGCAGCCTTCGCTCCAATCAACGCCATAGACTGTTCTGCGCGTTGTTTCACCGTCTCCGGAACACCGGGAATCGACGTTAAATAAGCAAATTGCTCGCGCGCCGAAACCTGATCTCCAGACTCCGCATGGGCGTAACCTAATAGCTCACGTGCCAAAAATTCGTAAGGCGCTTCTGTTTCGGCCAATGGGGTCACGCGTCCAACGACATCTGAATAAGCACCTTGGTCCGCGAGAAGGTAGGCAGCTTTCAATTGCGCCAATTGCTTATGGCGAGGGATTGTGAAAACTTCAGCCGCTTTGTCAAACAGTCTAACGGCCCCCAAAGCATCACCTTGATCTTCGCGAATAGCGGCGGCGCGCATGAAGGACAGGCCCGCATATCCTTCCGGACCTGTTGCACCCAAATCAATAAAGGCAGCGACCGCTTGATCTTGGCTGCCTTCATCCAACTGTTTATCAGCAGCCGTGTAAATCGCAGAGACAGCTTGCGCCTTTTTATCAGCAGCATATTTTTTATATTCGAGAAATCCGGTTCCTGCGATAATCAGAAACAGAACAATCCCAATGGCAGGGCCATATTTTTTGAGTAAGCGGTTATAGTCGTCCTTACGGAGTTCCTCTTCCACTTCATTGATAAAATCGACCACGTTTCGGTCCTTGAATCAGCGGCGCGCAAAGCACCATATAAATTTGGCAGAACCTAACCTCGCATAAGAGCCGATACAACAGCTAACGGCATTACGGATGGGTCAGGTAGAGCTCTTCTTAAAATGATAGAGATTGGCTTCACTCGGGAAGCTGCGATCTTTCACGTCAGACGCATATTGCGCAATGGCATCGCGCGTCTCTTCTAATTGGTTGCCATATTTTTTCACAAATTTAGGCACGCGAGCAAACTGCCCTAACATATCGGGCGTCACAAGGATTTGACCGTCACATTGTGCTGACGCGCCAATTCCAATCGTCGGAATATCAATAGCTTTAGTCACGCGATTGGCTAACTCTTCAGATACACCTTCTACAACAACCGCAAAGCTCCCCGCTTCTGCGGCGGAAATAGCATTTTCAATGATTTCATCCGCAATTTCTTTGCTGCGCCCCCTCGCACGGAAACCGCCAAGTACATTCATGCTCTGTGGGCGCAATCCGACGTGACTCATAACGGGTATTCCGCGTTCTACGAGATAAGAAATAGTCTCCGCAGCATAAGAGCCACTCTCAATTTTAACCGCCTGACATCCTGTTTCGATCATAACGCGAGAGGCGCTCTTAAAAGCTGATTCAACGCTATCTTCATAACTTCCGAACGGTAAATCCACGACAACCAGAGATTTTTGGGCCGTCCGCATGACAGCCTGTCCGTGCAAAATCATCATATCCAAAGTCACGCCAACCGTGCTGGGCAAGCCATGAACCACCATGCCAAGGCTATCCCCAACCAGAATAAGGTCGCAATATTCATCGGCCAAGGCGGCTGTCGGCGCATCATAGGCCGTCAAGCAAACGATCGGCTCTCCACCTTTTCTGGCCGTGATTTGCGGGGCCGTGATGCGGCGAATGGGATTTTGTGCTGACATATTAGTCCCTTACGGCAAAGCCCTAGAGGTCTGCAAGACGTTCGGTAGGGAAATCAAATACAGGATTCGCGCCCGCACGAATAAAATCCAACTCGCTAGCGGCGCGCGGCATAACGGATAACGCATGATATCGCGCCAGGCTCGCCATTGGTTTCGCGTTTTCATCCCCCGCCTTCAGGCCATTCGCCACGGCTTTGATGAGCAGAGCTCCAGACAGAACATTTGCACAGAGGTTGAGATAAGGCGTCGCAACAGAGAGCGCGTCCTCATCCTTCGCATTCAAAAGAATGTCGGTCGCGGTGGATAATGTCTCAAGCCCAGTTCCTAACGCCTTTGCACAGACGGTTAGGTCGGCCTCACCTGCCCCAGAGCTCTCTTCCGCTAAGGACTTAATGGTTTTGAGGTCGGCCATTAACTTACGCATTTCCTCGCCGCCGTCACGACGGAGTTTCCTCCCGACCAAATCCATAGCTTGAATACCATTGGTGCCCTCATAAATTGGGGCAATGCGGGAATCTCTGAGATGTTGAGCCGCGCCTGTCTCTTCAACATAGCCCATTCCGCCGTGAACTTGCACGCCCATGGACGCCACTTCTACACCAAGATCTGACCCGTAAGACTTTGTAATAGGTGTCAAAAGTCCTGCACGGGCATGATCGCCCAAGTCATCAGCCGCTGCTGTCGCCATCGCAATGGCACGCGCGCCCATGAGACGAGACTTCATGTCGATTAACATGCGGCGAACATCTGGATGATGGACAATTGGGGCGCCTTTTTCTTGTCCCGGAGGCGTACCTTGCACACGTTCATGCGAATAGTGCAGCGCCGCTTGATAGGCCCGCTCGCCAATCGCAACGCCTTGCACGCCGACGAAAAGACGCGCTTCATTCATCATTGTAAACATGCAAGCCAAACCGCGGTTGACTTCACCTACCAGCCAGCCTTTGGCACCCGTAAATTCCATCACGCAAGTTGGGCTACCGTGAATGCCCAATTTATGCTCTAGGCCAATGGGGTAGAAATCATTGCGCTCCCCTAAGCTACCATCCTCATTTACAAAGTTCTTCGGACAGAGGAACAGGCTGATACCGCGTGAGCCTTCTGGACTATCGGGTAAGCGCGCTAAGACTAGATGGATAATATTATCGGCACAATCATGATCGCCCCATGTGATATAGATTTTTTGTCCCGTAATCGAATAGGTTCCGTCCCCATTATCAACGGCTTTTGTACGCACAGGCCCGAGATCAGAACCGGCTTGAGGCTCTGTTAGGCACATCGCGCCCGACCATTCACCTGTTACCATTTTAGGCACATAAGTTGCCTTCAACGCGTCGGAGGCATGGGCGTCAATCGCTTTGGTCGCCGAGCTTGTCAGCATAGGGCAGAGTCCCAAGGCCATATTCGCACTATAAATAATTTCATTCGTCGCAACAGATACAACCGTTGGAAGCCCCATACCGCCAATGTCAGGGCTCATCGCAAGGCTTTGCCAACCTGATTCGACAAAGGCGTGATATGCCTCTTTAAAACCTGGAGACGCCGTCACATCTTTTCCGTCCAAAGTGGCAGGAGATTGATCCCCGCCCCAATTCGTGGGGGCCACGACGTCACGCGCAAAAACGGAGGCTCCAGTCAACACGTCTCCAATCAACTCATCCGTTGCATCTTCAAATTTGGGCATCGCGACAATTTTGTCCAAATCCACACCATGGCGAAGTAGAAACTGCATTGCATTTACGGGGGCATGAAACGTCATAGGAACCTCTAATACTATTGCTTTGACTATGACACGACTTGGAATAATTTTTAAGAGCCAAATCACCATCTTGGCTTTTGTTTTTTACATCAATTCTAATAGGTTTTGGCAGCCCAATCTTGCAGTTAGCACAGCCTTGCTTCAAGACAGCACCATGAAAAACCTCATTTTATGTCTTTCGGCTACATTGCTGTTGACCGCTTGCGGAGGGTCAAGCGCATCTGAAGCCCCAGAACCTGCGGCCAAACGGTCCGCGAAAGCCACGGCTGAACTCACGCCCGCTCAGCGCGGCGCAAAGCTCTATAAAAGATGCAGGGCCTGCCATACGTTAGAAGAAGGCGGACGCCATAAGGTCGGCCCGAACCTTTGGGATATATATGGGTCGAAAACGGCCGCTAAAGAAGGGTTTGCCTATTCTAAAGCCATGATCGCTGCGGATATCACATGGGATGAAACGGAAATGGATGCTTATCTCAAGCGGCCTTCGGCCTATATGCCGGGCAACAAAATGTCATTCATTGGATTGAAAAAACAAACGGATCGCGATGCGATTCAAGCCTATCTCAAAGAAAAAACTACACCTTAATATTCAGTCCATAAGCCTATGAAAATACTTCGTTCTTTGACGATATTTTGACCTAATAAAGTTCGCCCCGTACCCAATTGTATATAGCGGCCTGGTTTATATTGACGGGCAATAGAAAGCTGTGAAACCAGCTGTGTTTGACTGGGTATTTCAAAGCCATCTCGTACATCATTATTTGAAAAATTGAGAAAGTTCTGTGACATGATGAGCCAGCGCTCTGTTGGCTTAATTCCTAGCGTCAATGCTCCCTGCACGCCATCTAAGTCACTAAAGCTTTCCGTCCGTGCGGTAATTTGTGCATCATAAAAAAAATCACCTATGACTGTCTCTCGGCTCTGTCCGATTAAACCCCTGAGTTCATATTGGTCACCGCCTCGTAAAACATCTACTGCCTGATTTTCGAGCTGACTATCAATGATATAGCTCGCTCTTAAAGCTGTTGAAAAACCCTCTTTGGCATAGACCTTGAACTGCAAGCCCAATTCAGTGTCATCCAAACCATCAAAATCAAAACGTGACTCGGCGTCTCTAAAGTTTAGGGATTGAAATGCCCCATTCCCTACAAATGTTAGCCAATCTGTTACGCCATGCTCTAGATAAAGCCGCGTTTCAGTCTTGGTGAACCCCCGCAAAGGGACAGCATCGAAATCGTCATCAAAAATCTGACCTGCATGGCTCCAGCTAGAGGTGGAAATGACCTGCCCTTGCCCCGCAGCTTGGTTCCAAGCGCCAGCATAGGCTTGACCGCCCCAACACAAACAGACAATGAAAGCGCCTTTAAGATGCAAAAACAATTCAACCACATCAAAGATTAGGCTTTGCCCTACCTCCCAGTCAATTATAAAGCGGTTTATATGGGACATAGAACCTTCGATAAATTGGCCTTCGTCGCCTCACGCCGACCAGAGGCACAAGAAGCTCTAGATGAGCTTGCCTCCATATATGGCAATGTTGACCCTAAGGACGCCGATGCCATCATTCCATTAGGCGGCGATGGTTTCATGCTGGAAACATTCCGGCGCTTTCTGCCACTCGTAACAAGTGGCGTGCCCGTCTATGGCATGAATAAAGGCACGATTGGATTTTTAATGAACAAATATGATCCAGATAATCTGATCAAACGCTTGGAACATGCGACAATCACACCTGTACATCCCCTGTCTATGAAAGCCAAAGCCGCTGGGGGAACCTTCGAAGACATCGCCTTTAACGAGGTTTCCGTTTTCCGCCAATCTCAACAAGCCGCACATATTCAAGTGAGCGTGGATGGAAAGATCAGGCTAAAGCGATTAATTTCTGACGGTATCATGCTCTCAACACCGGTTGGATCCACCGCATATAATTTATCGGCTCATGGTCCTGTTATCCCGCTTGGGGCAGATATTCTCGCACTCACGCCAATTAGTGCCTTTCGCCCTCGTAGATGGCGCGGTGCACTTCTATCAGGTCATGCGAAAGTCCGCTTCGACGTATTAGACCCGAACAAACGTCCCGTATCAGCCTCTGCCGATAACTCTGAAATTCAAGATTTGATATCCATTGAGATTTCGCAAGATGAGGACACAACGCTGACCATGCTATTTGATGAGGAGCATGGGCTGGCAGAAAAAATCCTACAGGAACAATTCGCGACTTAAGCCACGCACCGTAAATTGGCGTGGCCATCCAGAATTTCTAACAGGTCTGACTCGATCTCTGTTGGTAAATCCAAATCCATACTCGCTAAGCGTTCGGCGGCCAAACGCTGGAACTTTGATGCGCTCAGAGCTCTGTTATCGCGCTCAACGGAGAGATATGTCTGGATACACGCCGTCAATAATTCAGTCTGAGCCAAAGAGAAACGCGCCCGAGACGCAATCGCTTTGATCCCTAAGCCCGTGGAAGCAAAGACCATAAAGCGCGTTTTCGCAACTGGTTGCCGCGCGAGTAAGGATAACCCGACAACGGCAAAGCGGATATCGCCGCGGCCAGCCGTGCGCAGGATCAAGCTTGACGTTAATTTTCCAGACCTGTCCAATGCCCGGCAATAATCACGCAACCTGTTTTCTGGCCAAGTCTCGCCTATCACATAGCTGTGCGCCCGTTCCCGCGTCCCCTTTGAGAGCTGGGCCGCGCGATTATCTGAGATGCCTGGGTAGGTTTTTAAATTCGACTCGATTTTATCAGCACTATGGTCAATCAGTTTTGCAATAACAGATGGCGGCATATCATGGCGCGACAAAGCGGCCTCTCGGATCAAGTCATCATCCGCATGTAGCTCGGCAATCATTTCGGCCGTCTCTTCCGAGATTAAGGCCCCATCATTCGCCGCCAATCGGGCTGTCGCAGCACTATCACCAAAGCTAACAATGGCATGTGAAACATGAAGGCTAATTGTCTTACGCTGTGCAATCGCGCGAATTTTATCCGCTGCGCGAGAGCGTAAAATTTCTTCCAAGTCTTTATCCGACAAAATCGGTGAAGAGGCCAATATGGGCACGGCGATAGAATCGATGTCTTGGATAAGAGCCAAAGCGATTTGACGCGGCAGGTTTGGCGAATTCTGCAGCGTAACAGATAATGCCCGCCTTACGAGCGCAGAGACATCTTCACAAATACGCTCCATGATTTTGGTCGCAAAATCCCGTTCCGCTTCGCTCAATTCAGCATTTCGCAGGGCTCGGCCAATTTTTTGCACAGCATTCGCACGCGATTCAGCTGTCGTGCCTTTAAGAGCTTGCCGAACGGTCGATTTTCCTAGGCGATTTACAAAACTGGAAAGTAAAGTCATCGAAGGTCCCTATTAGTCGCGACACAATAGGCAAGCTTGCGTTAACCATGGGTTAGCATAGATGAGATGAGTTCAATTTTATTAGAAAATGGTACCGCCTCTTGGTCTCGAACCAAGGACCTCTGGTTCCACAAACCAGCGCTCTAACCAACTGAGCTAAGGCGGCATCCGTATCGGTCCGCCCGATTAGAGCAGACGGGAAAGAGGTGCAACCCCTTTCCCATCTTCAATCTGTATTTAGGTTTATTTTAAAACCTTATGTTCGGATATTTTGGAATCCTTGCGAACCAAGCTTTTCCTGACGGATGATATAGGCATGTAAGACCTTCGCCCGGTCAGCAGGATCAGGATGGGTAGAAAGAATCGTAGGTTGGCGCGAAGGCGACTCTGCCGCCATTTTCTCCCAAAGCTTCACAGATTCATATGGGTCATACCCGGCTTTGTGCATATAATTTGCGCCCAGCAAATCAGACTCAGTTTCATGTTGACGTGAATAAGGTAACGTGAAGCCTAAGAGTGCACCTAAGCCTAGCGCCTGTTGAAGTAATGCTGTTTGTTGATTGGCCTTACTCAAACAAGCATTTCTTTCGGCGGCTGGCACATTGTTACATCTCTTTGAAAGCTGACTACCGCCAAGGACCGTACCGCCAACAACAGCAACCTGCGTTAAAGTCTGTCTAGAAACACGCGCCCGTGCATGTTCCCCTGCAACATGGCCAACTTCGTGGCCCATAATGCCTGCAATGGCATCATCGGATTCCGCAAAATCCATCATGCCTTTATAGAAACCAACACGATTCCCAGGCAGCACAAAGGCATTTCTCGTATCCTGATCGAAAACTTGGAAATCCCAAGCTTCATTCGCGAAAGGAGACACCTGCGAAATCCGGCTACCAATATTACGTAGACGTGAAGTGTAACGCGGGTCGCTAGATGTCGGCAGGTTCTGCTTTATGTCAGCCCAACTCGACGCAGCAGCATCCGACAAGGCCGCTGAATTTGGAGCGAAAGCTAAGAATTGCTTTGAGCCCGTGTGCGGGTTTGTTGTGCAACCCGTCACAGCGGCCGAAGCCGCGACAGCTCCGCCAGCTCCAAGCGATTTTAAAAGCTTTCGTCGCGGCATATATTTTTCATGTGGGGCGGGTGCCCCGCAGGCTGAATGATGAGGTTGATTGCACATATTGTGTCTCCAAACTGGCCTGTCCTAAAATTCGTTCAAAAATATTGGAAATCAATGAACCAAACCGGACTTATAACGTATGTATAATACGAACAGAACATCAATTGGCAAATATAAATTCCTAAACAGAAATTAACCATATATGTTAGGTTCATAAAACAATTCTATAACGCTCTAATGCTTAAATGACCCCGACCCATAGGCCTCTACGATGTTAAAACGTATTCTCATTGCTCTTGCCCTAATTCTTGTCCTTTTCGTAGGTGCGATATTAATCTTACCGGGATTAGTTCCCACAGATACATATAGAGAAAAACTAGAAGCTGAACTCAGCCGATCTCTCGCCCGAGATGTTGCGATTACAGGTGACATTAAACTCTCCACCTTCCCTAGCGTGGCCATTCAAACGGACGGCGTTAGCCTCTCTAACCCTGAAGGGTTTAGTTCTGAGACCTTTATGAAGGTCGATGGTATGTCGGCGAAAGTACGGCTCATGCCGCTACTCAGTAAACAAGTTGAAATCTCTGGCGTTGAATTTGACAGTCCCGTCATCTTTCTTGAGAAAAGAGCTGATGGCCAAGTGAACTGGACATTAGGCGATCCTGCTAAAGCACAAACAGAACCTAAAGAGGCAGGCCCATTTAAGCGCGATGGTCGGTATACGGATTACGACCCATCCCTCAAGCTTCTTCGCATTAAAAATGGTAACATCAATTATAAGGACGATGTCTCCGGTAAAAGCCATACAGTCTCCGACGTAAATATTGATCTACGTGCGCCGGGACTTGCAAAGCCCCTTAAGCTCGACGGAGACTTTACGTTTGATGACTTGGCTGTGTCTCTATCAGGTGAGTTGGATTCACCGGCTGAATTTTTGAACGGCAAAGCAACAAATTTCGACGCAGATATAAAGACTGTTGAAGCCAATATCGACGTAAACGGCGAATTCGCCGCAAGCCAAGACATTGTATTTAATGCGAATTTTACCGCTGACAGTCAAAACCCCTTAACGGTTGCGAGACGTTTCCACCTTCCCGAAGACCTTAACCTCCCACCCCTGAATGACGTTACCGCAAGCGGTGATATTAATTTCGACGGAAAAGCTGACTTCCCGAATATTGACGCCAAGGCGGCGGGCGACGGATTTAATGTCAGCTATCTAGGTCAACTGGACCTTAGAGACGGTCTATCCGGTCAAGGGAAAGCGACGGCTAATGTGACTGACATGTCTATTATCGACCCTTATCTAAAAGAGCCAATTGAAGCCTTATCCGCAATCAACGCATTTGATGTTGTCGGTGATGTTAACTTGGCAAAAGATAGCTATGCATTTTCAAACATGACGGCGAATGTGTCTGGACCTGATCTCACAACATCATATTCTGGTTCGGCAAAATACGCCGATGACATAAGCGCCCAAGGCAGCTTTGATACGGCCATTGGTGATCTACCAGCGTTTTTAAATCGTATCGGCCAAAGTCAACCTGATGCCGCCGCGTTAAAACGTGTAACCGCTAAAGGCAATCTGTCACTAGACGGCAAGAATGTTACCCTCACGAACTTAATCGCAAATACATCAGAAGGCGCTGCGAATGGTCAATTTAACGGCAATCTAAGTTACAATGAGAGTTTAGCTCTCGATGGTAATTTTGATGCTTCTGTTGCCGACCTGCCCGCCCTGCTTCAGCGCATCAATAGAGATCGACCTGAAGCCGCCGCTCTGAAACGTATTTCCGCGAAGGGCAATGTCGCCTTAGCAGGGAAGAAAGTCACGCTCACAAATCTCGACGCGCAGACAGCGGACGGCCGTGCAAATGGTCAATTTAACGGAAATGTGAACTATGATGAGAGCCTAAATCTGAATGGTTCTTTCGATGCGGCCATTGCCGACTTGCCTGAACTACTTACGCTTATTGGTCAGAATCAACCCGATGCAGCGGCCTTAAAGCGTGTTTCAGCTACAGGCACGATTGCGATGGCGGGCGGCACAACTACCATTACAAACCTTGATGCCAAAGCCAGCGAAGGTCTCGCAAACGGACAATTTAGCGGGAATATCACCTATGACGACGCCCTCAGCCTCAACGGTCAAATCAATAGTGAAATTCCTGACCTAACGGCGCTTGATAATGCGTTAGAGCGTGAGCTTCCTTATTCGGATGTTGCAAAACGCATTACGCTTTCCTCTGAAATAACGACGGTTTCAGACACGTACCAACTCACTAATCTAGCGGCGAGACTTGAAGGCGGAAACTTGAATGGCAGTTTTGACGGCCGGCTCGCCATTGGTAACGCCCCCGATTTGAGTGGTAATTTGGCGATTACAGCGACGTCCTTACGGGCTATCGCAGCCTCGCAAGATGTCGAATTACCGCCAAATACTGACCTTGGACAAATTTTCGAAAATATGAATTTTTCGGGACAGGTCTCAGGAACGCCAAATCGAATTGCCTTCAAATCAGGCACTATCCAACTCGACAAACTCAAAGGCAATGGTGACTTCACTGTTGATTTGGTAAATAGCAAACCTAATCTCACGGGCACAATAGCCTTAGGCGTGATGGATTTGCGCCCTTATATGTCCGCCTGGTCCGCACAGCGGCCCACAGGACAAATTATGCCGTGGTCTACTAATTCTATTGATCTCACAGCGTTAGGTTCGGCAAATGCGCGGATTAATATGATAGCGCCGTCAATCCTGACAGACCGCATTGAGCTTGGACAAACGGATGCACTTCTTACGCTTGAGGGCGGAACGCTTAAAGCGCAGCTTAACCGCACCCAACTCTATGAAGGGACAGCCAGCGGCGCCGTATCAATTTCAAATTCAACAGGGGTCCCGACGCTCCGCATTAAAACAGATATACGCGACGTCGCTGCACAGAGCTTCCTCGCCGCAACAGGCGGCTTTGATAAGGTTGCTGGACATGCAGACTTTAAATTTGACATTTGGGGTAGCGCGTCCAGTCAAGCAGGTATCATGAAAGATTTGGAGGGAGATGGATCCTTCACAATTCTGCATGGGCAGCTCCTCGGAATCGATGCAGAAGCCATGGTTTCTGGGTTTGATCAAGCTCTAACAACTCAACAAATACCTGTCGGCATTGGTCTCGGAAACTCGACAAATTTCGACGACCTAAATGGATCATTTACCGTCAATAATGGGGTCGCGACAATTGCTGCATATCAGCTCACCTCTGGCAATTTACTCATGCAAGGCGATGGTCAAATTGACCTCGGCAATCAATATTTGGACATTGGCTTCAGGCCGAAACTGCAAGGTGGCAGTAATTTGGCGAGCGTCGGCGTACCCCTGCGCTTTGCTGGGAAATTTGGCCAAGCCAAACCAGGCCTCGACTCAGGCGCTTTAACAGAGCTGGCGACAGCGCGCGCGCGCGACTTGGCTGCAAAAGAGCTCAGAGAAAGAGTTGGCGGCTCTCTCGGGAATACGCTTGGCGGATTTATTGGCGGAAACAACAACACGCAAGGATCTTCTCAATCCTCAAGCATTGGAGGCCTCGGTGGTCTTATTGGCGGCGGGACATCATCTGGCAGTCAACCACAGTCAGGCACCGCACCCTCGACTCGGGACAGCCTCGGCAACGCCCTTGGCGGACTTCTCGGTGGCAGTAGTCGTGCCCAGCAACAACCGAGCACCAACGGCTCGCAACCGCCTCCCCCGCCACCTGCACCAGAACCCACTAAGACTGAACCAGAGAAGGTCGAAGATGAAATCGGAAATGCGTTAAAAGGCCTATTCGGCAAAAAAAGATAAAGACTAATATTATCCAAGAGTAACGAAAGAAAGGGTTTCCCCTTTTCGTTACTCTTGACCTTGTTGCTCATCTTAGAATTACGATAGCCAAGACAGCTCGTAAATCTCTCACGAAAATCTCGCGAGACTTTTAATAAATCACCATACCTTAGCAGTGCCCACCACATTGTATGGGATGAGCATGTCTTTTAGTATCTGCTTTTATCAAGCAGCAAGTGAGTATTTTAAACCAATTACGCTTCATCAAAGCTGTTTAGAAGGGCGAAGGCCCTGTTTCTCTCTTAAACCTTATTTGTCGCATATCATTTTGATTGGCTGTCCCAGTTTGTAGCTATTATCTACTGTATCTGCCGCAGGAGAGAGAGATAAAGGCTACCCATTCCCAAAACCCTCACCCACCCTTTCTCTCAGCACGGTATTGACCGTCAAAATTCAAACGCATCAAGCATTAAGGCATAAAAAAAGCCCAGTCCGAAGACTGGGCTTTTCCGATTTCATTTTAGCTAAAGACTAGTTGAATGCGCCAACTGAGCTAAGCGTAATCAGAACTTCTGTACGACGGTTCAGTTGCTCTTTAACACCATCACCAGTCTGAACGAATGGTTCTGTTTCGCCTTTACCTTCCGCAGTGATAACATTGCGGTCGATGCCTTGGCGAACAAGTTCATTAAGAGCATCTGTCGCGCGACGCTTGGATAGAGCCAAGTTATATGACGCTGCACCAGATGTATCTGTGTGACCAATAACACGGATGTTATCGACATTACAGAACTGACCTGCATCTAGAATACGAGAGATTGTGTTGCGTGTTTCAGCAGAGGCACCTTTGTCGAATTCATAATAGATGATTTCTTGACGATTGCGGTCACTACAAAGGTCACCAATCGTTGTTGAGCGATCTGTTGTTGGACAGAAGTTGATGTCTGATACCTGCGATCCATCTGGACATGTCACCAATACAGGTTCTGCAGGACATTGACCCGCATCAAATACGAGAGAGCCATCCCAACACGTAACAGTCGGCTGTGGCGCCGGTGCTGGAGCAGGTTGTGCAGGACACTGGCCTGAATTAAAGACAGTTGATCCATCCCAACACACAAAATCTGCTACTGGAGCTGGTGCAGGAGCTACTGGAATTGGCTTCGGTGCAGCAGGTGCACCGCCGAAGCGATAACGGAAGCCCGTTAGCAATTGGTGAGCCCCTACGCCATCAAGTTCAACTTGTCCTGGTGTAGCAGCCCCCGTAGCCGCATTGAAGAAACTACCATCGAGATCTAAATCACCAGCTTGCATGTAGCGATAGCTTGTATCCCAAGTCAGATTGTCAGTGATATCATATCCAAGACCAGCAAGTAGTTGCCATCCGAGGGATGTATCGTCATCATTGAAATCGCAGGCAAAGCCATCTGTACCATTCCGAGGGCCAATACAGGTAGGATTGACAGTTTGGGAAATACCGTTGGCATTTGCGAAGTCATGCGAAAAGACAGATGCGTCAGACCGTACAATACCAACACCTGCACCAATATAGGGAGCAAATTTACCAAAATCATCGAAATCGTATAGAGCGTTTATCATCAAAGCGTCTGTACGAAGTTTAGCGGCACTTGAAGGCTGTTGCGAGATAGCACCAAAATCATTGAAATTTGATGTGCCATCAAGCTCAAGGCGCCAGTTATTACCGAAGTCATAACCTAAACCAAGATTGCCAGCGACGTTACCTTCTGCTTCAACGTCACCAACGACAGTGCCGGTCAAATCGAGATCTGTACCAATACCATAACCAGCAGCACCTTTAAGATACCAACCAGAGCCATCTTGCGCCGATGCAAATGATGGGGCTGCCATCAAAGCCGTAGCGGCGGCTGCAATAAGAAGCTTATGCTTCATGAGATTTCCTCCAATAAATGGCTATGCCATTTTTATTAAAACACTAATTACCCCAGGCGGAGCTATATACGCGAGTAGACCTGCTACACAGTTAGGCCTCACATTGCCACAGTCGATTAGGCGTTTTTGCTTAAAAAAGAAAGGTTTTTTCTTAAAAGTTGCTATTTTGCATCACTTTTTAGCTTCAGATAAAAAAAAATTCACCTCCAGAAAACGCTTCTGAGGGGAAATCTATCAAATTTATCAAACTTATCAAACTCAAAAATCAACGACAGCAGCATGCTATACGTCAGACAAAGACGACCATTCGATAAAAATTGCAATTTTAGGGAAATGGTACGCCCTCGCGGATTCGAACCGCGGACATCCTCATTAAAAGTGAGGCGCTCTAACCAACTGAGCTAAGGGCGCTTACCAAAAGCCGCGCCTAACTAGGGTCGACCTGTGGAGTCGTCAACCATTAAAACACCGAAAACTCATGTCGTTGGCTTTGACCAGTTTTTTCGAAAAGTCGAAACGAAAGATTCGAAGGTCCTAGCGGCTATAGAGGCCCGAATTCGCGACATCAAATCCTCAAAATAAGCGATATTATGCCAAGACAGAAGCATCGCGCCTAATAGCTCATTCGATCGTATCAAATGATGCACATAAGCTTTCGAATAGTTTTGGGACGCAGGGCAGGAAATCGTGACGTCCAACGGGCTCTCATCTTCCGCAAATTCCGCTCTTTTTATATTATAGGGGCCCGTATCCGTCCAAACCTGCCCATGTCGGCCAGACCGAGTCGGAATTACGCAATCGAACATATCAACCCCGCGATAGACCGCTTCGACGATATCAATCGGCTTTCCCACCCCCATCAGATAGCGCGGACGGTCTTTAGGAAGATGGGGGGTGGTGAAGGAAAGCGTTTCACACATCGCGGCATGGCCCTCCCCGACAGCTAGACCGCCAATTGCAAAGCCACCATAACCGCCCGCAGCTTCCTCTTTTATAGACGCCTCGGCAGACATTTTTCTAAGTTCAGGATAATTTGAGCCCTGCACAATAGCAAAAAGTGTCTGCACCTCGCGCTCACCAAAGGCTTCTAAAGACCGCCGACCCCAGCGCAAGGAAAGCTCCATGGATTGCGCGGCCTTATCGTAACTAACGGGGAAATCTGTGCATTCATCGAGCTGCATTGAGATATCTGCACCCAAGAGATCAGCCTGTATCTCAATCGAGCGTTCCGGTGAGAGCATATGTTTCGACCCATCAAGGTGACTTTGAAACGTTACCCCCTCTTCCGTCATTTTACGAAGCTTTGACAAAGACCAAACTTGAAACCCACCGGAATCCGTCAAAATCGGCCCATCCCAACCGCCAAATTTATGCAAGCCGCCCAAACGCGCCACGCGCTCCGCACCGGGACGCAGCATGAGATGGTATGTATTTCCAAGAATAATATCCGCGCCCGCTTGGCGCACTTGATTCATATAAACACCCTTCACAGTGCCAGCGGTCCCAACAGGCATAAAAGCAGGTGTGCGAATATCACCACGCGGCGTCCGCAGTGCTCCTGTGCGAGCTTCTCCCTCTACAGCACTAATATCAAAGGAAAATTTTGCCATTAAGTTGTTTTCCAAATCAAAGAACTATCACCGTAGGAGTAAAACCGATAGCTTTCGTCAATCGCTGTTTTATAGGCTCGCTGCATTCGGTCTAGCCCCGCCAAAGCGCTAACCAGCATAAATAATGTAGATTTTGGCAAATGAAAATTCGTCATCAGGCCATCGACGACATGGAATTGGGAGCCCGGCGTTAGGAAAATATCTGTATCACGGGACTGCGCCTTCACGCGGCCATCAACGACAGCAGACTCTAACGCCCGCAATGCTGTCGTACCCACAGCAATAATGCGGCGACCTTCTGCTTTGGCGAGATTCAACCGATTCGCGAGCCCCTCTGAAACTGTGAACCATTCACTATGCATGTCGTGGTCATCCGTATCGTCAGACTTCACGGGCAAAAATGTCCCAGCCCCAACATGCAAAGTCAGAGATTCTCGCTGTACGCCAGCCGCGTCTAAAGCCAATAAGAGCTCAGGCGTAAAGTGAAGCCCGGCTGTCGGCGCAGCAACAGATCCGCTCTCCTTGGCGTAAACCGTCTGATAATCGGCAATATCCCTCTCATCAGGAGTCCGTTTACGCGCAATATAAGGCGGTAGTGGCGGTGCGCCGCAGCGCTCAAACCTCGCCAATAACGCAACACCTTGCGCATTAAAGTCTAGGCTCAAGTCTCCGCCATCACGTTTTTCAATCACCCTTGCTGATAAATCAGCGTCAAAATGCAAAATATCATCTACCCTCAAGCGTTTCGCAGGACGGCAAAATGCATCCCACACGCCTTCTTGCCGCGCTTTATGAAGATTTACTGTGATATTTACATCGCCGCCCCCGCCATGGGACCGAGCTGGACGCGACGCCGTCAACGCGGCGCGAAAGACCTTAGTTTCATTAAATACCAAAACATCCCCAGCCCGCAAAAGCGACGTTAGGTCTGACACGCTATGATGTACAAATTCGCCTTCAGCAGGGATATGCAAAAGACGCGCACTATCACGCGGGCTCGCAGGTCGAAGCGCAATTAAGCGCTCAGGCAAATCAAAATCGAAAAGAGAGACGTCCATAGCGGCCGTCCTATTCTGTAGAGTTAGGCAACCGTCATCTTGACGATTTTACCGGGCATACGAGGCGGCTCGCCTTTTGGAAGTGCATGAACAAGCTCCATTCCGCTCTCAACTTCACCCCAGACTGTATATTGTCCGTCGAGGAACCCTGCATCATCCAAGCAGATAAAGAATTGACTAGACGCTGAGTTCGGGTTCTGAGACCGCGCCATAGAACACACACCTTCAATGTGCGGATGACGGTTAAACTCGGCTTTAATTTGGTTTTTCGCACCGCCCATGCCTGTGCCATTCGGGCAACCGCCCTGCGCCATGAAGCCGTCAATGACGCGGTGGAAAGTCAGACCATCGTAAAACCCGTCTTTTGCGAGCGTCGTGATTTGTTCAACATGTAACGGAGCTAAGTCAGGGCGCAGCAGGATTGTGACATCTCCGACCTCACCCTTATTGTTATCGACAGTCATAATCAGTTTTTCAGCCATGATTGGCTCCATTTATTTTAAAATTAAAGTTTGAGGGTGTTTCGCTTAGCGGACGCGAGTCGGCACCGAAAGATCACAGATATTTGGAAATGTTCCGTCGGCCTTTTTCTGCGTTTTCAACCAATTTCCAAAGGCAGGATGGTCCGTTTTTAAAACCTGAACCGTTGGACGTTCGTCGTCAGCCATATCCGCAGCAATCTCAACTTTGTTCATACGATCAGGAATCCAGCCCGGCACTTCGCCGACTGTACCAATTTGCGGTTTTTCTAAATGCTCATATCCCATGACTGTATTGCCCCAGATGGAATATTGCGTGTCCAAATGCTCGGCTTGCGCGCGCATCAGAAAAAATTGGCTATTGCCGCTATTCGGATCACTTGTACGGGCCATAGAGGTCACACCTTTACAGTGAAGCCCAAATGCATCAACTTTGTTATCCTTTGTGAAAATAGCTTGCGCTGTCGGTTGGCTGGCGATGGGTAAGTTCTTGTAAAACCCAACACCAATTTCGCCCTGTCCAACTTTTTTAGCCGTAACTAAGGTGAAGGGCATATCTGCGCCGCGACGAAATGTGAATTCCGCCGTGATGTCAGGTAGGGTCGAATCGCCCGTGCCGTCACCATTTGTACCGTCGCCTGTTTGGTTCATGAACCCATCGATAACACGATGAAATATAACGTCATTATAAAAACCTTGGCGGGTCAATGTCTTAATCTGCGTGACATGAGCCGGCGCAATCTCTGGGAAAAGTTCAATCGCAATATCGCCATATTTGGTATCAATCACCATCAGGTTTTCAGAATCGACTGTGCGCCAGGCCTCGTCAGGCGCGGTAAATCCGGTGGCTGTTGCGGCGGCGACAGTAGTGGCTGGAACAATTTCAGCTTCTGAATTTTCAGCGGCGCAAGCATTCCCAACCAAAGCGGCAGACAGGGCAAGCGCAAAAAACATACGGTGCGTCATGAAAATTTATCCTTCAATCGTAAGTCGACTTCAGGGGTCACAAATTGTGAGACATCCCCTCCAAGCCGGGCTATTTCTTTGACCAAACGACTAGCAATCGTTTGATATTGCGGATCCGACATCAAGAATACGGTTTCAATATCTGGGTTAAGACGATCATTCATCCCAGCCATTTGAAACTCATATTCAAAGTCACTCACCGCTC
>CAYWSI010000001.1:0-44781 GCA_964460585.1 uncultured Algimonas sp. | reverse complement strand
GACAAATGGCGGTACAAGGCGCGCAAACGCCTGACACGCACCGGAAAGTCTTGGCGGATGCAGCAAAATTAGACCCACAAGACACGTAAATTCATTGCCTTAAAGCGAGACCCCCACATGACATTATTTCAAATTGTAGCGCTCTATATCGCGCTCAATCTTTTACTTACACCCGTGCTCATGTACCGCGTTGGCCAAATTCGGATAAGGAAGAACATCCTCTTGGGTGACGGCGGCAATGATCTTTTGCTCTCTCGCATGCGGGCGCATGCCAATTTTACAGAAAACGCGCCCCTCGCCCTAATCGGATTAATCGGGCTCGGCATGCTGAGTGCACATCCCATCATTTTACATGTGTTTGGCGCTGCCTTTTTTATCGGCCGTGTTCTACATGCAATGGGCATGGCAGAGGCCTTCAAACAAGGCCGCCTTATCGGAACGCTTCTGACCCTGCTCACGCATTTTGGACAAGCGGGCTGTCTTCTCTTTCTTATTTTTACGGTTTAAATTTTGACCAAACCTTTGCCGAAATCTGACCCAATTACAGCGCAGGCGTTGTTCCCAACTTTAGACGCGTTACTTAAAGCTGCCAAAGAAGCAGGCGCGGAAAGCGCCGACGCCGTGGCCACACATGGCCGCAGCCTTGGCATCGCGGTCCGCGATAACGCGCTGGAAGATGTTGAAAGCAGCGAAGGCCGCGACATTGGCTTGCGAGTCATGATTGGACAACGTCAAGCCTGCGTCTCCTCATCTGACCTCTCCTCTGCCAGCATTCAAGCTTTGGCGGAGCGCGCGGTTGCTATGGCGAAGCTCGCGCCAGAAGATCCCTATTGCGGATTGCCAGAGGCGGATTTGCTCTCTGCGGCGCGCGGCGCGGAGACGCTAGATGTGTGGGATGAGACGGAAATGAATCCTGTTCAATTAAAATCCCGCGCCCATGAGTTAGAAGCGGCGGCTCTGTCTATTGAGGGCGTCACCCAAGCCGAAGGCGCAAATGCGAGCTGGTCCACCAGCGCCTTTTCCTATGCGACAAGTCACGGATTTAAAGATGGCTGGCGGGCTTCCCGTCACGGCTTGTCTGTTTCGGCGATTGCCCAAGACAAAGCCGGTATGGAACGCGATTATGATTTTGAGACAACTCGCTATTTCAACGCCCTGCCCGACCCAGAGAAAATTGGCCAGCAAGCGGGCCGCCGCGCCGTCGCCCGATTAGGCGCGCGGCAAATTCCGTCCGCTGCCTTGCCGATAATGTTTGATGAACGCGTCGCGGGTAGCCTCTTATCTGCGCTCTTAGGCGCAATTTCTGGCCCGGCCATTACCCGCGGCGTGTCCTTTTTAAAAGACGATCTCGGCAAAACTATTTTCGCGCCGCATATCCAAATTTTAGAAGACCCTTTATTGCCCCGCGGGGATGGGTCACGGCCTTGGGACGGCGAAGGCCTGACGGTTAAAAAGCGTCATATTATTAAAGACGGCGTTTTGCAGACTTGGCTCCTCAATATGTCCAGTGCACGTCAACTCGGCCTGACGCCAACAGGCCACGGCACGCGCGGCATAGGCTCACCGCCCGGCGTCTCTGCGACAAATACGTGGATAGCCGCAGGCGAAAAATCGCCGGAAGCCCTCATGAAAGAGATTGCCGAAGGCTTCCTGATTTCAGAAATGTTCGGACCTAGCCTCAACTCCAATACGGGCGATTATTCCGTTGGCGTTTCAGGCTTTAAAATCGAAAATGGCGCACGCGCCTTCCCTGTCTCAGAAGTGACCATTGCGGGGAATTTGCGCAATATGTATAAGAACATGATGCCCGCCAGTGACCTGAAAATGGATAGCGCGACAAATGCCCCTAGCCTGCTTTGCGAAGGTTTGACCCTTGCTGGATCCTAATTGCGTCCACCCCGAAGAAGACCTTGCGCTTATCCGTGAGGTAGTTCTGCAGGCAGGCGCGATTGCAAAAGCGGCTTTTGACGCCAATGATTCCAAACAATGGAACAAAGAAGATAGCTCTCCGGTTACGGAAGCCGATATTGCGGTGAATGACTTCCTCGAAGAAAGCCTGCAAGCTGCGCGTCCTAATTATGGATGGCTCAGCGAAGAGACAAAAGACGATAATTCGCGCCATGCCTGTCCGCGCAGTTTTGTCGTCGACCCAATAGACGGCACGCGTGCCTTTATCGACCGAACGCCTAATTTCGCCGTTTGCATTGCCGTCATTGAAAAAGGCAAAGCCATTGCGGGCGTGGTTTTCAATCCTTTGAAAGATGAAATATATGAGGCCTTCCTCGGCGGGGGGGCTAAGCTAAATGGAAAGAACCTCAAAACCTCCGACCCCGATAAAATCGAAGGCATCCGTATGATAGGATATCCGCGTAAATTTCGCCGTCTCGACTTTCCCGAGATGGTGGTCACGGTCGCCAATTCTATGGCCTACCGTATGTGCCTTGTCGCGAGCGCAGAGGCAGATGCAACCGTCGCCTTTACGCCAAAATCCGATTGGGATGTCGCGGCAGCAGCGCTCATTGCCACAGAATCGGGCGCGATTGTCTCTGACATTCGTGGGAAAACGCCACATTTTGATACTGAAATGACGTCAGGCCTAGGCGTGATTTGTGCTGGCCCGCGCTTGCACGCTTTGTTAGTGAAACGTGTGAAACCACATTTGGCTCAATTCACAAAGGGCCAAGATTTTAAATTTCTGGGAACGCTTATGTCAGACCGTAAATCCAAAGAAGAATCGAAAACCGACCAACTGCTTCATCTCGTAATTGGCGGTGAGTTGATTGATCCAAACCGGACAGAGTTCAAAGATTTGAGTGCTATCGATTTTGTCGGCGCCTATCCTAATTTCGAAGAAGCGCGCAAAGCTTGGAAATCAGCCGCGCAGCGCACCGTCGATAATGCGCATATGCGTTATTTCGTCCTTCACGCCCATGATCTGCTTGACCCAGATGGAGACGGCATCATTGGCTAAACAGATGACGGATCGCCAGCGCATTTCGCGGCTCTGGCGAGACTATATCTGGCCTCAAAAAACACGGCTGTTTTTTGCCGTGTTTTTCATGGCGCTTTTCGCGGCAGCGACAGCGGGTTATATTTATCTCATCCAGCTGATTATTGACGCAGCTACAGCGCTGGATAGCGGCGGCGGAGCCGTCGAGAATGCCAAGCGTTACGCCGCGATTATCCTGCCCGTCATTTTAGGCTTGACCTTGGCCTCAGGTATTGGCGGCTATATTCAACGCATTCTGACAAATTCCATCGCCCTCAACACGGTTGGCAAGATGCAGACGCAAATGCTGCGCGCCGCACATGCGCGTGATTTTGCCCAATCTGAAGCGGAAGCCACGGGCGAGCTTATCGCCAAATTTACAAATGATGTCAGCGTCGTCTCCGCCGGTCTTGTGCGCGTGCTCGGCAATCTTATCAAAGACCTTTTGAGCGTGATTTTTGTCATCGCCGTTATGCTGCATTTAAATTGGCAGCTCTCTGTCTTCATGGCTATTTTCGGCCTCGCGCTTTTGCCCATTATCGCCATTTCGAAACGCATGCGCGGCAGCGCCAAAGAGGTACAAGAACATATTGGCCATATGACCGCCGAGTTAAAAGAAAGCCTCGGCGCGGCACAGCTCGTCAAAACTTACGGCCTAGAAGCTCATGAACAAAGCCGCCTCAACGCCAGTTTCCAAACCCGCATCCGGCTTTATCTCAAACTCATCACGCAACAAGCTCGCGTCGACCCTATCCTTGAAGTCGTTGGCGGCCTTGTGATTGCCGCCGTTGTAATTTTCGGTGTCTGGCAATTTGGGACAGGTGCAGCCACTGGCGGGCAAATCGCTGGGGTATTGGGCGGGCTACTTATCCTCGCCCCGCGCCTACGCGCGCTCGGCACATTAAATAATGTGATCCAAGAAAGCCTCAGCTCAGTTGGCCGTATTTTCAATGTCATCGATACGGAACCCACACTAACAGACGCCATTGTTTCAACAGATTTAGAGGTAACGGCGGGGCAGATTGATTTCATCGATGTTGGGTTTACCTATGCTGACGGCACGCAAGCTTTGAGCGCGCTTTCCCTGACTGCCGCGCCAGGGAAAACCACCGCGCTCGTCGGGCCGTCGGGCGGCGGTAAGTCAACCATCATGCATCTCATTCCGCGGCTTTATGATGTGAGCGATGGCAGTGTCCGCATTGACGGACAAGATGTACGCGAGGTCAACCAAGCTTCCTTACGCAAACAAATCGCCGTGGTCTCTCAAGAGGCCGTTTTGTTCAATGACACCATCGCTGCCAATATCGGTTTGGGGGATTTAGGCGCAACGCGGGCCGCAATTATACAAGCCGCGAAATCTGCCGATGCGCATGGGTTTATTTCCGAATTGCCAGACGGTTATGACACGGTTTTAGGGGAAGACGGCACAGGCCTTTCGGGCGGGCAAAGACAAAGGCTCTCCATCGCTCGCGCCGTATTACGCGACGCCCCTATCCTGCTTCTGGATGAGGCGACCTCTGCTCTCGACACTGAAAGCGAAGCCAAAGTTCAAGCTGCGCTAGAAACATTGAGCCAAGGCCGCACCACCCTAGTCATCACGCATCGCCTCGCGACCATCCAAAATGCGGATAAGATTTACGTCATTGACGGTGGACGTGTTGTGGAAAGCGGAACAGATACGCAGCTACAAAAGCGCGGCGGAGTTTATGCAAATCTGAAACAAGCGCAAATCTAAATTAGATCCGTTGTTGCGCTGCCCGGTCCGGCAGGTTTTGGTATAATCTCTTGAAAGAATATTTCTCATCCTTCCGAATTCGTTCAGCGGCCCCAGCGCGTGCCGACACACAGAAAAGGAGCAAAATAGCACTCCAAAAAATAATCCAATAAATGACCAAAATTTCCATCGTCACTACTCCCGCCGTAAAATCTCAGTAATCGGATTGCCGCTCCATTGTTCCATAAAGCGGGCTTTCACATCAATAGGCTCGTAGACCGTCTCAACCCACTCCATAAAGCTTATATCATTTTTCTCAGCATAGCGCAGATAATCTTCAAAGAAATAATCGAGCATACCTGTCTTGCCCTGCCGCACATGTAGTTTTTTCAATGTCAGCTCACGCTCCAAGGCCTGTGCGAGCGTGTCGCCCATATGAAAATGCCGATAGAGCACGCCCATAAACCCCGTGCGGTCGGCGCCAGATTTGCAGTGCATCACGGCGGGGTATTCGAGCGCTTCAAATAATGCCTTCGCGCCTTTAATCGTTTCGACCGAATGGACGTCCCGCGAATAGACGCGAAAATCGATGAGGGTGATGCCATGTTTTTCGCAAGCTTCCTTTTCGAGCAGGTAATAGCCCTTGGGCGACGTGCCGCGCAGGTTCAAGACCGTTTTAATGCCCTCTTTCGCAAACTGCGCAATCCGCTTCGGCGAAGGTTGGTTCTCACGGTACATGCCGCCGCCAAGCTCATGCCGATTAGAGAAACGCAGGCGTAAAAAGCCGTGGTCACCCCAAATTAGCTCACGGCGCGCCTGTTTCCTATGGCGCGGGTTATTGAGGTCCAGCGGCGTATCGCTTAGGTCAGTCATATGGAAACGGCTAACAGGGAGGCCGCGCGTGTTCAAACGTCTTTTGCGGCGCCCCGGCGTTCAATCCACATTAGGATGGTCCGTGGCCCAATATATGCGGCTCATCAAACGCACAACGCGTTGGGAGTTTCGTTATACAGAGCGAGTCGCTCATATCCTCGGCAGCGGCGACGGCGTGATTGCGCTGACATGGCATTCGCGTTTTCTAATGTTGAGCGCAGCTTGGGAAGCCGATGAGCTGGACCCCTATGTCATGATTTCGCGCTCACGCGACGGTGCAGTCGTGGCTGCGACCTGCAAAGCGTTAGGCCTCAAGACAATTCGCGGTAGCCGTCCCAAAAAAGGGAAATATAAAGGCGGCGATGCGGCGGCGGCGGCGGCGCTCACCGCACTCCGGTCTGGCGGATGCGTCGTGGTGACGCCGGACGGACCGCGCGGGCCGCGTCAACGCCTCGGCGAGGGGCCGCTGCGCCTCTCCCGCGCAACAGGTGCGCCGATTATGCCCTGCACCTTTGCCGTTGCCCGCCGCAAGCAATTCGACAGCTGGGACCGATTTGTCCTGCCCAAGCTTTTTGGCAAAGGTCTCATTCTTTGGGGCTCGCCCATTATAGTGTCGCCTGAGACAGCCGACGCGGATTTAGATGCTATTCGCCTGAGCATTGAGACAGAGATGAATGATTTGCTCGCCGAAGCCGACACTGAACTCGGCCATGACGCGGTGGAGCCAGCATGAGTTGGGCCTCGGCATATCGACGCTTGATGCTGATATTGGAGCCCTTCGCGGGGTTCATCCTACAGCGGCGGGTAAAATCTGGCAAAGAAGATGAAACCCGCATTGGCGAGCGCAAGGGCATAGCCTCAATGTCTCGGCCTAGTGGAACCTTAGTTTGGATGCACGGCGCGAGCGTCGGCGAAACCTCTATGCTGCTCCCGCTCATCGAGCGCATGTTGGAGGATGATCCGACCCTACATATTCTTGTCACAAGCGGGACAATGACTTCGGCCAGAATGATGGCAGAGCGGCTGCCGCCCCGTGCCTTTCACCAAATGGTGCCTTTGGACGGTCCTAATTTTGTCGCGCGTTTTCTGACCCATTGGCAGCCTGACCTCGCGGTGTGGGCCGAGAGCGAAATTTGGCCAAACCTCGTGCTGCAAACAAAAAAGAGCCGCGCGAAAATGGCCCTCATCAATGCACGGATGAGCCAGAACTCCGTTGACCGCTGGCGCAAGAAACGCCGCTTCGCCCGTCAGATTTTCTCAAAATTTGACATTATCCTACCCGCCGACACGCTGACCCATAATGCCCTTAAATTTTTAGGCGGCAATGTCGTCTCCCAAATCGGTAATTTGAAAACGGCTGCGCCAGCTTTGGAATTTGACGCCAAAGATTCCGCCAGATTAAAAAATGCCATCGGCCATCGACCTGTCTGGCTCGCCGCCAGCACTCATGGCCCAGAAGAAGCCGCGATATTAGAGGCGCATATCTCTGGCCCCGGGCGCAGGGCGGATGCTTTACTTATTTGGGTGCCGCGCCATCCCGAACGCGGAGCTGAAATTGTGGAACTCTGCGCCGAGCACGAGATTGCTATACGGTCAAGAGGCGAGCTGCCAACCGACACAACATCCATCTATATCATGGATACATTAGGCGAAATGGGACTCGCCCTAGACCTCGCGCAAATCGCCTTTGTCGGCGGGTCTTTGCATGACAGCCTGATGGGACATAATCCGCTTGAACCTGCCCGCGCGGGTGTCCCCATCTTGACAGGCCCTCACGTTGCAAGCTTTACCGACCTATATACCGAGTTCTTCAATCATAAGGCCGCCATGCGCGTGACATCCGCAAAGAAATTAGAAAAATCCGTCATGGCTTTGTTGAAAGACCCAATAGCTGCACGGCAAATGGCGGGCCGCGCAAAATTATTGGCCGAAGAAAGCGAAGGCGTCCTCGCCTATACACTGGCCAGATTGCGGGCGCTGCTATGAAGGCCCCCGATTTTTGGAATCATCGCACTGGCCCTGAAGCCAAAACCGCGCTTCGCACAGTCTTGCGGCCCTTGGGCTGGCTCTATGCGAAAGCGGCGGCGCATCGCCTCCAGACTACGGAACCCGTTGATGCAGGCGTGCCCGTGATTTGCGTCGGCAATGCGACATTGGGCGGTACAGGAAAAACGCCCGTTGTCTCCTACCTCCTCCAATCCATGCAACGCCTCGGCGTGCAAGCCCACGGATTATCGCGCGGCTATGGCGGGCGCGAAAAAGGTCCAATGGCTGTGGACCCTGATCACACGGCGGCAGATGTCGGAGATGAACCGCTTTTGCTCCGGCGGCACGGCCCCGTGTGGGTCGCGGCAGGACGGGATGAAGGCGCACTGACGGCGGTGTCTAACGGGGCGAAAGTCATCATCATGGATGATGGGCATCAAAACCCAAGCCTTGAAAAAACGCTATCACTCTTAGTCGTTGATGCCGAGGTTGGATTTGGGAATGGCTGCGTCTTTCCGGCCGGTCCTTTGCGCGAAGATTTAGGCGCAGCGTTAGACCGCACGGACGCGGTTATCCTGATGAAACCCACAGCGGAATTTGAAATTTCAAAAACCCTTCGCGATCAGCTCAAAGGTCAAGTCGTGATACCCGCCTATCTCGCGCCGCGCCTCAAAGCGCCGAAAGGCAAGCTCTATGCTTTTGCAGGGATTGGCCGTCCTGAGAAGTTTTTCGACAGTCTCAACCGTTCGGGCGCTAATGTTGTTGAGACAAATAGTTTCGCCGATCATTATAAATATAAAGATGCGGATATTGAGAGCCTTTTCATGCTCGCCTCTGAAATGGAAGCGGGATTGATTACGACGGAAAAAGATTATGTGCGCCTGCCCAAAGGCTACCGCAAAGGCGTACAAATTTGGCCTGTCTCCGTTGTCTTTGAAGATGAGCTGACCCTAAGGCGTTTGCTGCATCCTATCATCGAGATGGTGAAATGAAACATCGTCTCGAGGCACTCGCCTATGATATTGTGACGGGCCTCATGCGGCTTTTGCCCTTTGGAATTATCTCTGCTCTTGGGGCCTTTATTGTTAAAGCCATTGGGCCGCTGACCTCGAAACGTCATATTGCCGAGACGGGGCTACGCACGGCCTTTCCCGAAAAATCCAACGCGGACATCAAAACGCTCATGCGAGCGCAATGGGATAATGTGGGGCGCACATTCGCCGAATTTCCCCTCACCCACCGATTAAAACCCTTCGCAACGAATAGCCGCATTGAGATAAAAGGTTTTGAACATTTCGAGCAGAACCACCCCGCAATTATCGTCACAGGACATTTTGCAAATTGGGAAGTCATGGCGACAGTCCTCACCCAATCAGACCACACGACCCGCATTACATATCGTAAAATCAATAACCCGCATATTGATGCGCGAGTGAGAAAACAGCGCGAAGCTTACGGCACAAAATTTCTAATCCAAAAATCCGGTCACGCTAGCGGGCGGGAACTCTTTGAAGCGCTGCAAGCGGGCGAAAGCGTGGCGCTGCTCAATGACCAAAAATTCAACACGGGTCTTGAAGTTCCCTTTTTTGGAGAACCTGCCATGACCGCCCAAGGCGCCGTCCGCCTCGCGCTGAAAACAGGCCGCCCGCTTTTGCCTATGTCAGTCACGCGGCAGAAATCCCGTTTCATCGTCACATTTCACCCGCCCATTACATTAGAAAAATCAGGCGATAGATCTGCCAACGTCTTGGCGGGCGTGATACAGGTAAATGACTTTATCGAAACCCGCGTGAGAGAGACGCCAGACCAATGGTTTTGGGTCCATCGCCGATGGCCGAAATCCCTTTATAGGAAGGTATGATGAAACAGTTACTCCTAGCAACAGCCCTACTCTTATCCGCTTGCTCGCAGAGTGAGACGCCTCAGCAGGGGCATCCTCTTGTTCTGGCTCATGTCGACGCTTTCAATGCACAAGATGCGCAGGCAATGGCTAAAGTCGAGCACCCTGATATTGAATGGTATAGCGTGAACGGCTCGGAGATAAGCGTCGAAGTTTCAGGCCGAGACAATCTTACAAAATACATGGAAGGTTATTTCAAATCGCCCACAAAAACCACGGGGAGTCTGCGTGATTGGAGTGTGAATGGAGACTATGTCGCCGTGACCGAAACCGCGAAATGGCGGACAGCCTCAGGCGAAGACAAATCCCAAAGCTCGCTCACCGTTTATCACATTGAGGATAATCTCATCCGCCGCGTTTGGTATTATCCCGCGGTGGGCAATTAAGCCGTTTTCTGATCATTGGCTGGACGGGTTTCGTCATAGACATCAAATTCATGCGCGATGCAGCGCTCAATGAGTTTGCGCCAGACAGGTTCAGCGATGTCGGCTGAGAGGCCTTGTATCTTAGCTTCCGCCAAAACCTTACTCACCACCTCTTCGATACGCGGGGCGTCATAGACGGCCTCCCGGTTCGGTTTAATCCGCGCAGCGGCATGCATATAGCCTTGGCGCGTGACGAGCAGGCGTACAAGCTCGCGGTCAAGCGCATCGACGCCTTCGCGGACTTCCACCATAGTTTGGCAATCTTCGGGTTTTTTCGCCATAGCTCTTAGCCGCGCTGCGGCCACTCCGTCAGTAATTCTGGGTCGAGATTGCGGCCTCGCCATTTCAGACGCCAACATAGATGCGGCCCCGTAGAGCGACCGCGCGAGCCAACGGTTCCGATTTGCTGGCCTTGGGTGACGCGCTGGCCCACTTCAACGTCGACTGTTTCATTATGTAGATAATAGGAAATCAAACCTTGCCCGTGATCAATCATGATGAGGGAGCCTTCAAAATACATTTCTTCGCTGGCCAGGCTGACAATGCCGTCGGCGGGGGCGAGGATAGGTGTGCCTTTGGGCGCAGCGAGGTCGACCCCAAAATGCGGGCGTTTCGGATCGCCATTTAAAATACGCTGCGCGCCGAAATTTGTTGTCTTGGTGTGAGTTGTCACAGGATAGATAAAACCGTTCTTAAACCCAACCTCGTCGACCTTAGATGCAAAACCGATCTTTTTCAGCGCACTCGCCTTGCGGATTTGTTCGAGTTGCTCTGGCGTATATTCACTGACAAATTTCTTCGGCAGGCCATCAATGCGGGACGTGTCATAGTCACGCTTTTGAATATCGAAATCCACGCGGGCGTCGCCGACACGGACAAAAGCCGCAGGCTCATCGCGGTCAAAACCAACGAGAAGAACGCCGTTTTTATCGGCGGTTTGAACGTAAGTATCATTTTCAGAACGGCCGACTTCCACACGGGCATTGGGTTCTGTTTGGCAGACAACAAGGCCACCTTGTTTCGCGATGCCGTGGCAATCAATTCCATTCGGGATAGCTGTGTTTTCCGCCAATTTAACAACCGTCTCAACATCAACCGTTGGCGCTGCCTGCTGCGCTGTATCCGTTGCCTGCTTTAATTTGTTATCTTTTGCGCCGAGGTTTTGATTCACTTCGGATAGGGTTTGAACCTCTGCTTCAGCTGTTGGTTCCGCCGCGCACGCCGTCAACGCAAGGATGGATATGGCGAGGAATGCTCTCATCTTATATCGCTCCCGCGCGTTTAAAGCCCTCAAGACTCGCTGCCGCGTCCTTATAGGCTTCTTGGCGGTCGGCATTCCAATAGCGGAGCATTTCCAGCGGGATTTTATCGCCTGTCACAGCACAGAGTACATAGCTGCCCGTCTCCATGATGGTGAAGTCCGACGCGCCAAAATGAATTTTGGCTTGGCCCTGATCTTTGAAAAAACCTGTCATACATCTGACTTAGGCGCAAAAGGGTTAAATTAAAACAGGTCTGCCTGCTTTTTATCGCTCTGTTTTTGCTTAGGCGGCTTTGCAGTTTTGCGGGGCGCTTTCGGCGTGGCCCCGCCCGCAATGACCGCGCCAAGCTCTCCATCGGCAAATGTTAGGCTCACAGCCTGTCCTGATTTTGCGTCAGATTTAGACCGAATAACGGCCCCTGCCTCATCCCGCACTAAGGCAAAACCACGGTCTAATGTGCCCTTATAGGAATAGGCATCGAGCAATTTTCCGGCGCGGTCCAAACGGCGAGACTGGCTTTCCAGGGTGCGTTGCAAGGCCGATTGCGCAGAGCGGCCATATCGCGTGAGGGTTTCGCCTTGCTGCGACAGCTTACTTATCTGACGCTGTTTCGTAAAACGCATGGCCGATTGCAGGGCTTGGCCTTGTCTGGCGAGCGCATTTTTCTTGGGGTCAAGCAATCGCGAAATCGGCGGCAAAGAAGCGCGAGAGCTATCGAGGCGCTGACGCGCAGGCGCAAGCACCGCATCAATACGCGGCAGGCGCGCTGCCCGCAGGGTTGTTGCGCGTTCTGACGTGGTGCGGCGCAAGGCCCGCAACAGGCGCAAGCCGTAATCTTCAACTGTCTCCACCCAATCGGCGCGGACGGGTACGGCGACCTCTGCCGCTCCTGTCGGCGTTGGCGCGCGGTAATCCGCGACAAAGTCAATCAGCGTCCAATCTGTTTCATGGCCTACGGCGGAGATCAGCGGAATTTTTGAATTGGCCGCGGCGCGGGCGACATTTTCTTCGTTAAAACACCAGAGGTCTTCAATCGAACCGCCGCCGCGCGCGACAATCAAAACATCGGGACGCGGAAAACCGTCAGCCTCGTTAAACCCTTCAATGGCAGCTGTAATCTGCTCGGCGGCTTTATCGCCCTGCACGAGTACAGGCCAGACCAAAACATGGCTTGGGAAACGGTCCGTGATGCGGTGTAAAATATCGCGAATAACGGAGCCCGTGGGCGATGTGACAACACCAATGGTTTTCGGTAAAAAGGGCAGTTCGCGTTTGCGTTCCGGCGCAAAGAGGCCTTCACCTTCCAGCATTTTCTTACGCTTTTCAAATAGCGCCATGAGCGCGCCCGCCCCCGCCAATTCCATTTTATCGATAATGAGCTGATAATTAGACCGTCCCGGATAGGTCGACAGCTTACCTTCGCAAATGACTTCCATGCCTTCTTCGGGCCGCATGGAGAGGCGCGACATAACCCCTTTCCAGATAATAGAATTTATCACCGCGCGGTCGTCTTTAATGTCCAAATAACAATGGCCCGATTTCGCAATGGTTGTTCGGCCCAGTTCCCCGCGCACCCGCACATGGCCATAAGTGTCCTCAACCGTGCGCTTGAGCGATTGCGCAAGTTCGGAGACCGTAAATTCTGGCGTGTTTGTTGACATAGAGACTCGCTAGAGGATTCGACACCGCAAGTCATCCTTTGCATATGCGGGCTTTGCGCTTTGTCATCCACATGATAGAGGCCGCGCCATGTCGTCCACAACCCTCATAGACCGCGCACCCGCAGACCCCGGCCGTCCCGACGGGAAAGTCCCGCTTGTTGGCTTGGGCCGCAAAGACATTGCAGAGGAGCTGACGCGGATTGGCATTGAGCCCAAGAAAGTCCGTATGCGAACGAAACAGGTCTTTCATTGGATTTATAATTACGGAGTGAAATCCTTTGACGATATGACGAATATTGCCAAGCCCTTGCGCGCGAAATTAGACGCAGAATTTACCTTAGACCGACCCGAAATTGTGGAGCGCCTGATTTCCACTGACGGAACCCGTAAATATCTCATCCGTATGTCGCCCGGCGTCGAAGTCGAAAGCGTCTTTATTCCTGATGTCTCCAAGACAGGCGCTTTATGTGTGTCTAGCCAAGTCGGGTGCACGCTGACCTGTACTTTCTGCCATACGGGAACTCAGCGTCTTGTCCGTAATCTGACTGCCCGCGAGATTGTTTTGCAAGTCATCATCGCCCGTGATGATTTGGGCGAATGGCCAACGACGCAAGACAACCGCAAGCTCACCAATATTGTTTTTATGGGCATGGGCGAGCCGCTGTATAATACGGAAAAAGTTGGCGATGCGCTGGACACAATTTGTGACCCCGAAGGGATAGGTATTGGCCGCCGCCGCATCACCGTCTCAACCTCTGGCGTTGTGCCTGAAATCGGACCGATGGGCGAGCGCACCTCCGCGCAGCTCGCGATCTCGCTGCACGCCGCCAATGATGAGCTGCGCACACAAATCATGCCGATAAATAAAAAATATCCGCTCAAAGAATTGATGCAAGCGTGCAGAGATTATCCGGGCCTGTCCAACTCACGCCGGATCACATTTGAATATGTCATGCTAAAGGGAATTAATGACCAACCCTGGCATGCAAAACAATTAATTAAACTTCTTCGCGGCATTCCAGCCAAAGTGAACCTCATCCCGTTCAACCCTTGGCCCGGTTCAAATTACGAGTGTTCCGACATGAAAACGATCAAAGAATTTTCCGATCTCGTCAATGCCGCAGGATATGCCAGCCCCATCCGAAAAACCCGCGGACAGGATATTTTTGCCGCCTGCGGACAACTTAAAAGTGACAGTGAAAAAACACGCGCTTCAGAGCTGCGCAAAGCTGTTAAATCTTAAGGTTTTTACACCTTTTTACGGGAAATTGAACTTGCACTTTCAACCAAAACGTTAAATGAGACGCGCGAAGATATTAGGATGTGGGTCCAAATATCGTAAGCACAACAATGTATAATAAGGATGCCCCTATGCAGCCTGCCTTCGACAGCCTTGCGGCCGGCTTCCCACAGCTTATTTTCTACCTTGTTATGGTTGGGTTACTCTACATCGGGTCTATTTTGACCTATGTAAAATTGACTCCGCATAAGGAATTAGAGCTCGTCGAATCCGGAAATATTGCAGCCTCAATCCATTTTTCTAGTCTCGTCATTAGCATGGCGCTTCCCGTTGCAGCTTGTCTCATCAAAAAATCATCTCTGTTCGATGTTGGTCTCTGGACTGTCTTCGCCCTCCTCTTTCAACTCTTCCTCTTCCGGGTCACAGATTCCATTATTTTTCGCGGTATGCCAGCACGTATCGAGAAAAATGAAATTGCGCCTGCCGTCGTTCTCGCAGCCTTCAAACTCTCGGGCTCTATCATTCTCGCATTTGCTATCTCTGGTTAATCCATGTCTCGGCAACAAGGCGGATTTTCGACAAAAAAACCACGGCGAGTCGTGCCTGATTGGATGATCTATGGCGGGCTTTTAATGGTCTTCCTCTTCATAGCCTTCAGCGTTCGGCAAGACGTCGTTATCGGAGATATGTTGGAACGTCCTGAACTCGGCCCATTACTCCCGTCTGACTCTCCCCGCGATGAAATTATTTTAGTTGATGTCGCGCCGAGTCAATCCAGCGTGGGGACAGCCTTTTCGATAAATAAAAAGGGCTTATGGCTCACAGCGCGTCATGTTGTCGATGGATGTGACCGCGTGGGGCTACGGATTGGGTTAGGCCGAACAATATCTGTAGACGCTCAAATCGTTCAAAATTCGGATTTGGCCGTTTTAAGATCAGATTGGGCGCGTCGCCCCCTGCCTGCTGATTTAAATTCACAAAGGCAAGTCGGAGAAGTTGGCTATTTCTTTGGCTATCCGCAAGGCAAGCCTGGTGAAGTTGTCGGTAGTTTAATCTCGAGAAGCCGAATGAAAGTCAGAGGCCGCTACACAAATGAAGAAGCTGTTTTAACCTGGTCTGAATTAGGCCGATCTCGAAATCTACTGGGCTCACTCGGCGGATTATCTGGCGCGCCTGTCTTGGATAAGGACGGCGAAATTATCGGTCTCATCACAGCCGAAGCCCCGCGCCGCGGCCGTGTCTATTCCGTCGCACCTAAATATTTACGCGGTATTATTACGGAGCCCGGCACAGGCACCGAACCCATATCACTCGAAACTTACGGCGTTGCAGCTGATAAATTACGGCGGGACCGGCGCGTTGCACAGGTAATTTGTCTGGTCGAATAAAGCCAATTTAGGCATAACGGCCTTATGCGGAAAAAGTCCAAAGGCCGAAAAAAGCATCCTGTATGGAAAAGCTTTGTCACGGTTCTTTTTATCGGAATGATCGGCGGCGGGTTTTGGGCTGTAAACCGCTATGTCCCGCCCCAACATTTAGTCTGGAAAGCTTTAGACACAACCCGCCCGCTTGGGTTTGCCACGAAACAACAGCTTTTCGCGCTAAATTTAAAACCCTCCAAGACCTGTCTCTCCTTAGCCCAAAACACAGCCGGGTTTAAAACGGCGGACGCAAATCCCCAGCGGCCCACATCAGGCATAGGAAAAGGCGTTTGCGGTTGGGATGTGGCGCTCTCAGTGTCTGGCACAAATGACGTTAGCTTTACCCCAAGCGAGACCCAAATGCAGTGCCCGCTCTCGGTTGCGGCCTTTCTCTGGCAACGCGAAGTCGATACACTCGCCCGTAAATATTTTAATCAACCGCTTGCCAAAATTCACCATTACGGCAGCTATTCCTGCCGCCGCCAACGCGGGAATAGCTCTGGACAATGGTCGGAACATGCTTTTGCCAATGCGTGGGATGTTGCCGGTTTCGAATTGAAAGACGGCACACATATCAATATTTTGAAAGATTGGGACGGCGAGCGCAAAAAGGCGAAATTCTTACGGGGCGCGAGGAACGCCGCCTGCGATATATTCCGCGTCACCTTATCCCCCGATTATAATGAAGCGCATAAGGATCATTTTCACCTAGATATGGGACCGACTAGCTCTTGCAGATAAAGGACTCTCTCGTTAAGGGTGCACTATGCATATTCTCGCGATTATTTTAGGTCTTCTTGGTGCAGGATTTTGATGGGCAATGCGCCTCACAGCAAATCGGAAAAATATTGGTGATGCCGCGCATATGGCGCGCGGTGCTGTTATTCAGGCGAAAAACCTTCCTCGCCAAAGACGGTTTCGTAAGGCCCATAATAAAGGCGGATTTGACCTCGTCGAAACGCCTGTTGAAGCCGCAACAGTTCTGATGATTATGATTGCCCGCGCAGGCAGTAGCCGCCGAATAGACGACAAAGAACGCGACGTCATAGAAGCTCAACTCGTGGCCAATATGCAATTGTCAGCAGATGACGCCGATGGAATGGTGCGGCAATGGGACAGCTTAACCCATGACATTGTTTTGCCCGAGTCTTCCATCACCCCCATGATCAAAGTCCTCCATACATTCATCGGACGAGACGATGCTCAAGACTTAGCCGATATGTTAGCGCAAGTTGCGTCAGCTGAAAGCGACACGGATATTAATCAGAAAGAATTTTTAAGAGCTTTTCGAGAAGGCTTTGACCTGAATTAGGCCTCATGCCGAAGGTCGAGTGTCACGTCCTCAATGTCAAAATGCTCTTTCAACCGGCGCTCTACCGCTTCTGAAACATCGTCTATATTTGCACCTTTTTGCAGCGTGGCCTTGAGCGTTAAGACGGTATGTTGCGGCGTCACGGACCAAATTCGGAGCGCATTTATCTGCGAAATTCCTTCAACCTGCGCCGTTAAATCAGCCTCAATCTGGGCTCTGTCTGAGCTTTTAGGCGCGCCTTGCAGCAAGACATGCGCAGAATCTTTCAATAAAAAACAAGCTGAGCGTAAGATTAGCACCGCCACAAGCACGGATAATATCGGGTCCGCAAGCACCCAGCCTGTCGCCATAATAATCAAGGCTGCCGCAATGGCAGCGATAGAGCCCAAGAGATCCCCTAAAACATGTAAAACTGCGCCGCGAATGTTCAGATTTTCCTGATCGGCCCCTAATAATATCCAAAATACAATGAGATTGACGGCCAGGCCTGCGACGGCAACCCAAAGCATGGTTCCCGCTAAAATTTCCCCGGGCGCGAAAAATCTGTGGCCAGCTTCCCATATAATCCACCCTGCGACGACAAAGAGGGTCAGCGCATTTAAAAAAGCGACCAAGATAGAGATACGGTCATAACCATAAGTATAGCGTGCATTCGCGGGCCGTGCCGCCAGATGAAACGCCCCCCATGCCATCGCCAGCGCCGCAAAATCTGTCAGCATATGCCCAGCATCAGCAATCAGCGCGAGTGAGCCTGAAATCAAGCCGCCCGCAACCTCGGCAACCATAAAAATCCCCGTGAGGATAGCGGCCATCCCAACACGCCACTTATTAGAGCTATCGACTGTCGGCGTGTGGGAATGATGGCCGCCGTGGCTATGGTCAGGCGAGCCATGAGAGTGGTGCGTATGGGAATGCCCGGACATATCCCGTCATCAGGTAAAAATACGGTTCAGGTCAATATCTTTAATCCGTCCTTAGGCTCTCTGGTGTAGGAAGAGCCTGTGACACAGACGAATATACATAAATTACCGGCCATACAGGTTCAGCAGCCACAGCAGTTAAGTGATCTCGACTGGGCAGCTTGGGCGCAAATGCGCGCGGACAACCCGGATATTCACTCACCCTATTTCCATCCTGATTACACCCGCCTTTTAGCTGAGCTACGGCCCGATGTGCGAGTGGTCTGCCAATATGATGCGGACGGCACGCCGATCGCCTTTCTGCCTGTACAGGGTAAACGATTTGCGCGCCCTGTCGGCGCGCCTATGAGTGATTATCATGCGATTATTACCAATCGCGACGATGTGAGCTATGATAGCTTACTCTCTGGCTCAGGGATTGGCGCTTATCACTATAGCTGCGCGACAGATGTAAAACGTCTGCGTATGCCGCAAATTCTATCGCGCTCAGAAACGGCTGCTATTGATATAGAGACAACAGCGGAGGACTGGAGAGCGGGTCGTGATGGGTCTTATCGCCGGCATTTGAAATCCAACCGGCGCCGGACACGCAAGGCCGAAGAAGCCATTGGTCCAAAGCGCATTGAGTTATTTTCTCGCAATATTGACGTTTATGCCGCCCTTTTGAAATGGAAACGCGAGAAATTTGCCCAAACCGGAAAATATGATGTGCTTTCCGCAGACTGGACGCAAAGTCTTATTCGGACACTCTGGGAACGCGGCCAAGAGGTGGATTTGCGGTGCGATATGCATGCACTTTATTTTGGGAACCGCTTAGCCGCCATTGATTTAGGTCTCTCTGATGGCCAAATCTTTCACAGCTGGATGGTCGCTTATGATGATGAGCTCTCTGAATATGCACCGGGCATTCAACTGCTCGAAGGGCTCATCGATGCGAGCGCGGAGACGGGTTACCGCCGGATAGATATGGGCGACGGGTTAGACGGGTATAAGCGTCATTATGCTTCAGCCTCTGTAGATGTCGTCTCAGGTCTCGTCCCAATTTCGGGCGCAGCAGGCCGCCTGTCGCGCATATATGCTGCGGCCGAACGCTGGGGTGTGGGCCGCCTCAAAGATGCTCCCGGCAAACTTAGACGGCGTTACTCGCAAATTGCAGCCTGTGAAGACGACGCAAGTGGCCGTGTACGGCATATGATTGCAGCCTTCTCCAACACGCGCCGGAATTAGATTAAAAGCTTTAAGACCGTTGCTCATTTGCAACAGCGTGCGCATTAAATAAAAAAATTCCTTGCACTTCGATAGATTTTATCTCTCTGTAGGTTCGGAGTTATCCAAAAAAATTGGAAACACGTACATCACTCGGGGAGAGTTCTATGAAAAAGCTAGCCAGCGCAGCCCTTGCGTTATTATCGACGACCGCCTTGATGTCAGCCCCTACCGCTTTTGCACAAGATAACGGACAAGAGTTTGACGAAGACGTCATCCTTGTGACCGCAACGAAACGGGCATCATCCGTTCAAGACGTTCCGATCTCTGTCACCGTTGTCAATCCAACCCAGTTAGAAAACCAAGGCGTGACAAGCATCAAAGACCTTGCCAGTGTCGCATCGGGCTTCAACATTCAATCTTCACAAACTGAAACACAAGGTACCTCAATTCGTATTCGCGGCGTCGGAACGACAGGTAATAATATCGGCCTAGAAAGCGCGGTGGGTGTCTTTATCGATGGCGTCTATCAGTCGCGTCCAGGTGTCGCCCTTGGAGAACTCACCGACATCGAAGCCTTAGAACTTCTTCGCGGACCTCAAGGTACATTGTTTGGGCGAAATACCTCTGCAGGCGCTTTAAATATTCGAACAAAAAAGCCTGACTTTGATGGATTCAGCGGTTTTGCTGATTTCACATATGGCAACTTCGATTTGATCAATGTGAAGGGTGCAGCAAACTTTACCGCCTCGGAAGATTTAGCGTTTCGTGTAAACGGCGCCTATCGTGAACGCGATGGATTCTTCACCAGTAGCACAAACCCTGATGCCGAAAGTCACAATCGAGATCGCTTCCTCATTCGGGGGCAAGCCCTCTGGGAACCAACGGATGAAACCTCTCTACGCGTCATTGCGGATTACTCAGAAATTGATGAAAACTGTTGCGCCGCCGTCACTTTGACAACCAGTCCAAATTTAGGCCCATTAGCCGCTAGTTTTTTCCCCGCTGTTGGCTTTGAAGACAGCCTAAACGACCGGGTTACAAATGACGATCAAGAATTTGCAAACGGATCAGATTCTTTTGGCGTCTCTGGAGAACTTGTTCATGACTTCGGAAATTTTGAGGCCACATTGATTGGGTCTTATCGCGACTTTAGTGCCTTCTCCGTTCAGGGAGATTTTAACGGAACGGATCAATATACCGTCCCCCAATTGGATGATGATATTGAGACCATCACCGCAGAACTCCGCTTTCAAGGCGAGGCGTTTGACGGCCGCGTTGACTGGTTAGTTGGCGGTTATTGGGCCGATGAAACGATTGATGAAATCTTTGCGCTTGAACTTGGATCAGAATTTCAGTCCAGTGTCGGACAAGCGAATTTCGGCTCTCCTACGGCCCTTGGCGGAATCGCCGCAGCTGGGACATTTTTTATTAATGGAAATGACCCATCCGTTTTCGTAACAGGCGTTTCTTCAGACGGCGCGGTCGCAGAGAATCTTTTCTCTCAAGAGGCGACGTCTCTCTCCGTCTTTACGCATAACATTATCTCAATCACAGATCGTTTCGATCTCACCTTAGGTGCGCGATATAATGATGATGATAAGGATGGCAGTTTTGAGCAAGCCTCAGTCACAAATCCTGAGGCCTGTATCGGAAGTTTAACCCTAGCGGGGATTGTTGGCGGGGATGCCGCAGCCGGAAACCTAAATGGGTTAGGCCTCTCAAACACAGCCTTTAATGCGTTAGCTCCAATCGTAGGCCCCGCAACAGCTGGATTATTATCAAGTCCTGCCGCCACGGGCCCTGGGGCTTTCCTCAATTGCTTCCCATTTTCTGCGCCAGTTTTAAGCTCTATCCCGGCGGCGAACCTCGCCGCACTTGGTGCCGGAACAGGTATATTACCGCGCGAATTTGATGAAAACTTCTCAGACAGTGAATTCATTTACACCATCAAAGCGGATTACGACTTAACAGATAATCTTCTGGTTTATGGCGGCTTTAGTCATGGCTATAAGGCGGGCGGGTTCAACCTTGACCCAACCGCAGCGCAAGGCGGAGCTGATCCAAGTTTTGCGTCTGAGGAAACGGATAGTTGGGAACTCGGATTTAAATCCACGCTCGCCGATGGACGTGTCCTATTTAACCTCACAGGTTTCTGGTCAACATTTGATGACTTCCAAGTCTTGGAATTTACAGGAACACGTTTCCAAACCTTCAACGTTGATGACGTATCCTCCAAAGGATTTGAAGCTGAACTTACCGCAAAACTCTCTGATAGCTTCACATTAAATAGCGGTCTCACCTATGCGGATGCAGGTTATGGAGATGATTGTGATCGAGGCGGAACCATTCTGCCAGCGATTCCCTTATGCGGATTCGATTTAACAAATGCGCCCGAAGTTTCCCTTGTTTTAGGAGGAACATATGATGGTGAAATTGGTGACAGTGGATGGGGTTTTATTGCCAATGCGAACATGGCAACCTCTACTGAACGCCGCACATCGACAAACCCACAGACAGCCGCGGGTGACTTGAATCCGTTTGATATCCAAAAAGGCGTCACAAAAATCAACGCACGCCTTGGCTTTGTGATGCCAGATGACCGCGCGAGCGTCGAATTTTGGGCGTTAAATATAACGGATGAAATTACGCGAGGTATCACCTTTAACACCCCTCTACAGGGCGCCTCGCGTTCCGCATTTGCGGAATCACCTGCTCAATATGGTGTAACCGTTCGAACAAACTTCTAGGCCACATATTAGCATAGAAAATATTCAAGGCGCGGTCTTCGAACTGCGCCTTTTTTCATGTAAGAGGTCAGAAAAAAGGACGACCCATGGTACGCATCAACCCAGATAAAACCGGCATCATAAATACGACAAAACCATCTGAGCTCGCAAGTGTGTTAGCCGCGCAGCGCCAAGCCTTTAATAAAAACCCAAATCCAAACTGGGCCTCACGCAAAGCCAAGCTTGAAAGTTTGCGCAAACTTATCCTTAGTCACGAAGCTGAATTTACCAAAGCTATCAGCGAGGATTTCGGACACCGCGCCGTTGAAGAAACCATCATCAGTGAAATCCTGATTATTCAAGGCGGCATTTCTCACGCGCTCAAACATACGCCGAAATGGATGAAGACCCGCAAAGCGCCAACCGCCATGCAGTTTAAACCGGCCAAAAATGTCATTATTCCGCAACCGCTCGGCGTTGTGGGGATTATCAGTCCTTGGAATTACCCGCTTCAGCTCGCAATTATGCCTCTTATCGGCGCTATCGGTGCGGGCAATCGGGCGATGATTAAACCGAGTGAATATACGCCGCGCTTGAGCCAACTTTTAAAAGAAGTTTTGGCCAAAGGTTTTACCGATGAAGAAGTTTTCGTCGCGACGGGCGGCGTAGATGTCGCCTCGGCTTTCTCTGACCTGTCTTTTGATCATCTCGTCTTTACGGGCTCAACAAGTGTCGGGCGAATTGTCGGCGAAGCGGCAGGCCGAAACCTTGTCCCTGTCACGCTAGAGCTTGGCGGAAAATCTCCCGTCATCATGGATGAGAGCGCGAATATGAAATTATCTGTGCCGCGCATTGCCAATGGCAAACTCCTCAATGCTGGGCAAACCTGCGTCGCGCCCGATTACGTTTTGATGCCTGAGGCCAAAATCAACAGTTTCGCAGATGCGATGATCAAGCAGGCAGAGACATTTTACCCGACAGTGGCCGGCAATGATGATTATACAGCCATCATTGCGGACGGACATTATGCGCGCCTGCAAGACCTGTTGGAAGACGCAGAAAATAAAGGCGCGAAAATCCGCACCGCTGGCGATGATGATAAGCAGCAGCTCGCGAAAGAGCGCCGCGTGCCGCTCACTGTTGTCACAGACACAACGCCCGATATGCGGATTATGCAGGAAGAGATTTTCGGCCCCCTCCTCCCTGTGGTGGCCTCTGAAACTTTGGATGATAGTTTGGAGAAGGTGCAGCAGGGCGAGCGGCCTTTGGCGCTTTATTGGTTTGGCGAAGATAAAAAGAAGCGCGATAAAGTGTTGCGCGAGTCTATTTCAGGCGGGGTCTCAATCAATGAAACGGCGTGGCATGTCGTGCAAGAAGACATCCCCTTTGGCGGGGTCGGACCGTCAGGCATGGGCGCCTATCACGGCGAAGCTGGTTTTAAGAGCTTCTCTCATATGAAAGGCGTCTTTATCCAAAGCAAATTTAGCCAAGGCAAAAATATGTTCCCGCCCTATACGGATAAAACCCGTAAGATGCTTGGGCTGATGAAGAAGATTTTATAATATAAAAATTATAGACAAAAAAGGCGGCTCCGAAAGCCGCCTTTAATTTTTTCTACCAAATTTTGACCCGCTTTTCTGGCGGGATATACATGGCGTCGCCTGGCTTCACATCAAAGGCATCATACCAAGGCTGGAAATTGCGAACGATACCATTGGCCCGGAACTCACCCGGACTATGCGGGCCATTTTTAATTTGAGCTGATAAAGCCTTGTCTTTCCATTTAACGGCCCAGACTTGTGCCCACGCCATAAAGAAACGTTGATCACCCGTATAGCCGTCAATGACCGGCGCTTCTTTACCATTTAGCGAGCGTTTGTAAGCGTTGTAAGCCATTGTGACGCCCGTCAAATCACCGATGTTTTCACCAAGACCAAGATTACCGTCTAGGTTTTCCCCAGGCAGAGGTTCAAATTCACTATACTGATCCGCAAGCGCTTTGGCGCGTGCGACATAGGCTTCCGCATCTTCTGGCGTCCACCAGTCACGCTGTACACCATCGCCATCGGATTTGCGGCCTTGATCATCAAAGCCGTGGCCCATCTCATGGCCGATAACTGCGCCAATACCGCCGTAATTGACAGCAGGGTCCGCATTCGGATCAAAGAAAGGCGCATCCAAAATTGCGGCTGGGAAAACAATCTCGTTTAGAGCCGCATTATAATACGCATTGACCGTCTGAGGCGTCATACCCCATTCGTCACGGTCGATGGGTTGGCCAAGCTGTCCGATGGAATCTTCCCATTCCCAAGCACGGGCCGATTGAACCGTTCCGACAAGGTCATCTTTGGCGACTTGTAGACCTTCATAGGTCTCCCAGCGGTCAGGGTATCCGATTTTCGGGTTAAACTTCCTGAGTTTATATTGCGCTTGCTCTTTGGTCGCATCGTCCATCCAATCCAGACCATCAATGCCGTCTTTAAAAGCGCTTCTTAGGTTTTCAATCAGCCTATCCATTTGCGCCTTAGACGCAGGCGGGAAATGTTCTGCGACATACACCTTGCCGACAACTTCGCCCAATGTCCCATTCACAGACGACACGGCGCGTTTCCAACGCGGACGTTGTTCTGCCTGATCTCTAAGCGTTTTTCCATAAAACTCAAATTGCGCCTCATCAATCCGTGCTGGCAATAGGGCTGCGTGACCGTTTAATAAGCTGACCGTCAAATAATCCTTCAGCACGTCAACAGGCGTATCCGCAAACACTTTGGCTGCATTTACAATCGCTGATTTTTCGCGAACGACGAGCGTGTCTTGTCCGCCGAGTCCGCTCTCTTTGAGCATCATAGCCCAATCTATTCCCGGAGCCAGTTCGGTGAGTTCCGTAAGGCTCATTTTATTATAGAGGAGATCGCGATTGCGCTGCTGTACGCGATCCCAATGACCTTCGGCCAAGCGCGTTTCAAAGGCGAGGATATCTTTCGCGCGGGCTTGCGGGTTTTCGACGCCCGCTTCTGACAACATCGTCGCAGCAAGTTTTTCATAGCCAGTCAGGAACTTCTGTCCATTTTCGCTTTCGTCAAAATAATAATCACGATTTGGGAGTGAGAGGCCAGATTGCGACATATATGAGATATATTGGTCATTCTGTTTGAAATCGATATAGACGAAAGGCGCCACTGGGGACGCAAGCCCGAGTTTCGCATCTGACATCAACTTTAAAATATCAGCATGTGATTTCGCGGCTCTAATCCGGTCCAAATCTTTTTGGATAGGTTTCAACCCCATGGCCTCAATACGATCAGTATTTAAGTAGGCATTGTAAAAGTCGCCAATGCGTTTTTCGTCCGCACTCGGATTGGTCTTTGTCGCTGCGCTTTCAATAATTTGGCGGACCCGTTTTTCGGATTTATCTCTTAGGATTGTGAAGGCGCCATAATTTGATTTATCTGATGGAATTTCTATCGTGTTCAACCAATTCCCATTGACGAAAGCATAAAAATTATCACCCGGATTTACTGTCTTATCGATATTTTCCGTTGCAATACCGAAGCTGCCTAAAATGGCCTGTCCCGACTGAACAGCTGTCGTTTTCGCCGCGCTATCGGTATCTATCTTGGTCCCACTATCACAGGCAGCGAGTGTTAAAGCGAGCACAGCAAAACTGGTCCCCATAATTGTTTTCAAAGTCATATTTCTACTCCCAAAATTTCTAATTTATTCTGCCGGATTTGGCACGGCATTTGTGGTTATATTTATAGTCGGTTCAACAGTGTCTTCAATATCCATACCTTCAAGGGCAAGTATCATATCTGGATCATATTTCGAGCCAAGAGGCGCTTGTTTCACACCTGTCCAGAGCCCTTTAAAGAAGCGCGAAATATCAACGCCAATGCCATACATGGCTGGAACGAGCATCAAGGTCAGGAAGAAATCGAATAAAACGCCAAATGCCAAAGCCACAACCATGGGCTTGAGGAACTCACTTTGCGTTGAGGTCTCAAATAAGATGGGCGTAATACCGATAAATGTTGTCACTGACGTCAGGAGAATAGGACGGAAACGCGCCACACAGGCATCGAGCATGGCTTGATAGGCGCCGACGCCTTTGTCCCGCAAGCGATTCACATAATCAATCAGAACGAGGTTATCATTTACCGCAACACCTGACGCCGCAAAGAAACCAAATAAGCTCATAATTCCAAAGGGGACATCTGTGATTAAATTCCCAAATATCATTCCAATAAAGGCGAAAGGAATCGCAATCATGATTAAAAGAGGCTGGGAGTAAGACTTAAACGCAATCGCGAGCAAGCCGTACATCATAAACAAAATTGCGAGACCACTAATCGATATTTCTCGCATGAAAGTTTGCTGAATTTCATCATCATCTACGTTTATTTTTTCAACATTAGGATGACGGAGTTTCCATTGAGGGAAAAAATCTTCATCTATTTGTTTTCTAATTTCGCCTTTAACCTGTTGGTCACCGCGCACGCGTGCTCCTGTATAGGCTACCTGTTTCCGATCACGTCGTTCGATACGTGACACGCCTTCTGCAAAGCTTACTTCGGCAACAGAATAAAGCGGCACCTCAAGTCCATTAGCCCCGCGAATACGTAAGTCATTTAAACTATCAATACTCTCTCGCGCTTCCAGAGGATAGCGGACCATAACCCGAACATCTTCACCATTTCGCGGCAAGCGTTGTACCTCTTGCCCAAAGAAGGCCTGACGAACCTGAAGGGAGACATCCTGGAGCGTTATCCCTAGCGTCTCAGCGCCCGGTTTCATATTAAATTGGATTTCTGAAGCCGAGCTCTCCAAATTGTCGAACGTTACGACGACCCCTTCATAGGTCCCAATTTCTTCCTTAAGATCGAGCACCGCGGCGCGAAGGTCATCTTCATTCTCAGACGCCACCGCATATCTTATTCCGTCGAAGCCGCCAAAGCCGCCTTCTGTGGACCCATAAGTCGTATTAAACGCATCGCTAACGGGGCCTACATATTCTTCCAGTTTATCAGCGATTTCACGGGTTGATACATTGTTTCTATCCTTGCTTTCGAGCAAGCCCAAAAATCCTTGCACTGTACGGGTATTGGTAAAGGTGCCGGGATTTTTAATCATTCCACTTTCGGTGCCAAACAGCTTTTCAGAATCTTGATTTAGCCTTGCAATACCATCATCAAGCTGCTGCCGGACTTGTTCCCGTCGTTCAAATGTGGTCCCTTCGGGAAAGCGTATATTGACCGATATAAAGTCGCCTTCAACTTCAGGCAAAAAGGACGAAGGCGCAATCCCGGACGACAACAACATGATGGCCATTGCCATAAGACCAACAAATACGGACAGGGTGATATATCTGTAATAGAGAAGCTTCGCGATAAAAGGCCGAAAAAACACCCTAGCAAATGTGTTCAAACTTTCCGCTAATTTATGCTGGAACTTCATTATGCCGCGTATCTTATTTGGGTCGACGGGTTTTAGATGCCGCAAATGCGCTGGCAAAATGAAGAACGCTTCAATCAGGGAGAAAATCAGCACCGCGATGACAACAAAGCTGATTTGCTCAAACATTGACCGAATGGGGCCTGTCAGTAGCATCATAGGGACAAACATCATGATTGTTGTGATCACAGCAAAATAAACGGGTTTAACCACCATGCTTGCGCCGGCCACAGCACCTCGTTCGCCGTCAATACCGTTCTCGACGTGGAAGTGGATACTCTCACCAACAACAATCGCGTCATCAACAACTATGCCAATCACGAGTAAGAATGCGAAGAGCGAAATCATATTCAGCGTAATGCCAATTGCCGGCGCGACGGCCAGTGCCCCTGCGAAGGCAGCGGCAATCCCCATGGTTACCCAAAACGCAACTTTTGGCCTGAGGAAAAGCATGAGAATGATAAGGACCAAAATCATGCCTGAAATCGCATTGCCAGATATCAAAGACATCCGGCTATCAAATGTTTCTGACTGATCGATCCAGACACTAAATGACAAACCGGGCGGAAGCGTCTCCTTAATTTCCTCTTCGAATTTTCTGATATTTATACCGGCTTCTGAAATATTCGACTTCTCAGGCGAGATGACCTGGAAAATCGCAGCAGGCTGTCCGCGAAAAGCGGCCGCAAATTTATCATCATCAAAACCATCAATGACATTTGCAACGTCCCCAATTCTAATAACGCCGCCGTCTGTTGTTTGACGAATAATGATATTTTCGAAATCCGCTTGCGTATTTGCGAGATTGCGGGCGCGAAGTTGAAGATTCCCGCCTGTTGTCTCAACCGTGCCTGCGGATAAATTGACCGAGCTTCCCGAAATCGCTTGGCTGACTTGGCTAAATGTCAAATTATACCGACGCAGGGCCTCTTCCGATATTTCAATCGTGACCTGTTCAGGCACCTTGGTAAGCTGTTCCGTGAGCTGCAATCCTGGGACTTGTGTGATTTTCAGCCGGAGATCATTACCCGCCCGCTGCAACGTCAAGCGGTCAACTTGCCCATGTAGAGCAAGATACATAATATCGACAGGAACATCCCACCGGAAAACTTGAGGCCGAAAGGAATCTGGCGGCAGGTTTTGGATACCATCCACCCGGTTTTTGACCTCATCCAGCACCTTATCATAGTCTATCCCGAGCTTTGTACGAATATTGATTGACGCACTGCCCTCGCTGGCATTGGCTTCAATGTAATCAATACCGTCGAGCCCATCCACCGCCTCTTCAACACGCGTCACAATTTGCTCATTCACATCGCGCGGCGACGCACCGTTCCATGCGACGCTTACAGTCATTCCATTAGCCGTAACTCCCGGAATAAATTCTCGCTCTAATTTTGAGAAACCAAAAATTCCGCTGACAAACATGGCAACCATAAGCAGATTTGCCGCGACGGGGTTCTTAACGAACCATGCAATTAAACCTCTCATGCTTAATTCTCCTCAGCGGAATTGCTGTCAGCGTCGGACTTTTTCTTCTTTTTGCCGGAAGACTTTCTGCCCTCCTCTTTAGATTCTTCTTCTTTTTGCCAATCTGGCTTGGGCGGGTCGACTAAAACTGTGTTTGGATTATTTGCATCTAACACTTTCAAAGTGATTTCGACACGAGAGCGCTCCATCGGGGATAAAACAACGAGATCACCAGCTTCCACACCGCTTGTCAAAACGGCGCGTTCTGACGTCGCATCCAACACTGACACTGATCGAATTTCGGCTTGGCCGACATTATCAACAATATAAACTTCATCTTGCGGCCGCAGACCATCGCGCGGAATTGTAATCACATTTTCAAAAAACTTTCCGTCTATATTTGCATCCACAAATAATCCCGGAGCCAAGGGCACACCTTCTGAAGACGCGCCTTTTCCGTAAGGATCAGGCACTTCGACAATAGCAAATAAAGCACGGGACGCCGTATCATAAGTCGAATCTGTCCGCATGATACGGCCTTCCCAATGATGGACCTTTCCAGCAACGACGCAGCTTAAGTCAACTTTAGGTGCCTCTGCGCGGCTTTTGGCCACATAGGCCAATGGCAAATCCATTTTGGCTAATTGCTGGTCTGATAGAGGCAAACGCACTTCCACAACATTTGTTGAAAATATCCGCCCCAAGGGGCTACCAGGTGCAACAAATTGGCCTAAATCCGAAGTCTTATTGCGGACTCGCCCTGAAAAGGGCGCCCGCACTTCTGTACGTGACAGATTTAGTTTTGCAGCTTCTAATTCAGCCATGGCAGCTTGCAGGGAGGCGCGCGCTTGGGCTTGTTGCGGCAGACGCAAAGCCAGCGGGGTTGGTTCACCGCGTCCCAATTCCGCGTAATCTTGACGTGCGATTGCCCCTTCAGCTTCTTCGCGAACGAGGACTTGTTCTGCCTGCGCCACGCCCGCTTCCGCGCGAATGACCGCCACTTTGAAATCAGCATCTTCAATGCGAAGCAGGACTTCATCTTTTTTAAATATACCGCCCTCAATAAAATTCGGCGAGACAAAGACAATCTTGCCACCGACTTCAGGAACAAGGTCAATTTCAATTTGTGGACGGGCTTCACCCTGTGTTCTGACAGAGAGTTGGACGTCTTCGGTTTTTGCGTAATCCGCAATCACAGCCAGCGTATTAAACGCTCTTTTCTTTTCTTTGGGTTTTTTATTTGCACCAATATAGGCCGACGTCGCCACTATAAAACCGACGACAATCAAAATCGGCACCGCTACCACAAGTAATTTGCGAAGAAACCCACCTTGTTTCTCAGGGATGGAATAATCTGGTGATGATGCGGTCATCTAAATTAACCTCGTTCTCTCAGAAAAGCCGGAAACGCATCTGGCGGTATGTCTCCATACGCGCCACCCCCTAATGCGATATGTAATCTTACACGATTTTGTAATCGCTCTGCACGCGCAGATATCAGCTGACCTTCCGCGGATAATCGCCGTGTTTGTGCATCTAGCAGCTGCAAAATCGTAGCGAGGCCTTCCGTATAGCGTAATGCAAGACGGTTTTCGGCCTCCAAAGATTCATCGACGGCAACGCGGAGCGCTCTTTCAGTCTCCTCCAGACGAGTCTCGCTGTCTAATGCATTTTCAACATCGAAATAGGCCTGCAAAACCGTACCAATATAAGACTGTAATTGCTGCCTAAGAATAGCCTCTTGAACCTCTACATTGGCCCGCAAACGCCCGCCTTGAAAAATAGGGGCCGACAAATTGGACGCGAGGTTCGCCACCAAAGCATCAATATCGAAAAGACTCTCAAGCCCGCCCCCAGAGCCGGAGGTCGCGCCGGATAAAGATAAGCTTGGCCGCAATGCTTTTTTGGCCAAATCAATTTCAAAACCCTGCTCAGCAAGGCGGCGCTCTGCGGCGATAAGATCTGGTCTTTGCGTCAAAATATAGCTGGGCGCGCCAGCCCCTGTCAGCGGAGGTAATTCTGGTAAATCAGACGAAGCTTCAAGGGCGCTCGCCGGATATCGGGTTAAAAGAATTTCCAACTGACGGGATAATAGATCGAGATTTTGTCGCCGCGAGGCTTGCAAAGCCTGTGCCTGCGCCACGCTTGAGCGCACTAATCTTACGTCTTCACTCCCCGACAAGCCAGATTGAAACCGCCGCTGTGTCAAACGCAGCGCCCGCTCTTGGGTTTCGATTTCTCTTTCAGATAAGTCCACCAAAAGCTTGGCCTCGATAAGACCAAACCAAGTTTGCGCGACCTGCCCGGTAATAGAGAGGCGAGCGCCCGCTACGTCGCTAGCGGCTGCTTCGGACGCAAGTTCTGAAGCGCCTATGCGATCAGCAATCCGACCCCAAAGATCAGGCTCCCAGCTTGCGTTTAACCCTACGCCAATATTCGTATTGTCATTTAGAAACTCATTCGCAAATTCACTGCGTGAAATATCTACATTTGCTCCGATAATCGGAAGGCGGTCAGCACGGCTAATTTTCTCTAGCGCGATCGAGGCGTCTAAGGCCGCATAAGCTACGCCAATATCCGTATTCTCTCGCAAAGCTTCATCCACAAACTCAATGAGAATTGGATCAGGAAAGGCCCGCACCCAATCGGTTGTCGGGAGCGCGTCAGGCGCCGGCACAACCCAATCTTGAGGCGGGGGTACATCAGCGATCGCAGCGGCCGGCGGTTCCACCCGTGTAGGTTCAGGGTTCGAGATAAGCGAAGCGCAGCCCGTCAGGACAACCGTCATTAAAGAAACGGAAGCCGCCTCTCGAAATTTAGGCCTTATGATGCGTGTAACTTGCATAAGCGCTCACTAGGTGAATATTAGCGAAAGTCAATCAAATATTATTGAGAAACGATAATAATTACCAATTTTTAGGTTGTAGGCGTTTAAGCCGAATTGTTGAGTTTATGGCTGAAATTTTCAGTCAACCACATAATCATGTGGCCTTCTAACGTGGCATTATCACCAACATAGTGGAAATTCGCCTATATTTCGCAGCCCCAACCAGATAGGTCATTATTCAGAATTCAAATACGGATTGGACACTAGATCTCACTGTGCAGCCGCCTCTAAAACAATTATTATTAGAGACAGATAGACTCGTTATTGGCAGCATTTTTTGCCTGTCGTTTCTTTCCCTTGCCATTTTATCAAAGGCGAGTTTTCTGACGAGTATTTCAATCCTATTTTTTACCTGTCTAACCCTTTGGATATATATCCGAATATTCAGAGCCCCGCGAGCCTCTCAACAGCCAACATCTCAAGACATTAGAGATATTCAAACACGCGCTCTAGAAACGCTAGCGGACGCCTTACCGCGTGCCATTATTATTCTCGAACGCAATGGCAATGTTCTATACGCGAATGAGGACGCCCTTCGACTGGTTTCACCAGATATGGTCGGAAAACCTATTGGCGCTTTTCTGCGCGCAACAGATGTCAGATCTTATATTAAACGGGCCTTTGAAGGTGAAATACCACCGTCACTTTCTATACACATCTTACAGCCTACTGAACGCTACATAGATGTAGATTTCTCACAGGCCATTTCTATTGAATTAGATGACAAACGCACCTCGGTCGTGTTCGCAGTTCTCGCAGATAGAACGCAGTTACGCGTCGGGAGAGAGCAGCGCGCCGATTTCCTAGCCAATGCAAGTCATGAGTTAAAAACGCCAATCGCCTCCATGAAAGGCATTATTGAAACATTACGCGGCCACGCAAAAGATGACCCTGTAGCGCGCGAGAAGTTTTTAAAAATCATGGCGGAACAATCCGAACGCATGGAACGTTTGGTCACAGATCTCCTATCTTTACGAAGTATTGAAAGCCGTGAACATCTGCCGCCATCAGCCACGGCAGATTTGTGCAAAGCCGTAGAAGCGGCACAAGATTCCCTTCTCTTACTTGCCAAAGATAAAGGCGTCTCCCTGTCCATTCGCTTGCCTGAGGAAGGGACAGCCCTCACCTCTGGGAAAACGGATGAATGTATCCAGCTATTTCTCAATCTTATGGAAAATGGCATTAAACTCTCTCCAGATGGTGCAACCCTTCGCGTCACATTAGAGCGCCTTCAAAATTGGTCAGGACAAGCCTTCCCCGAGTCTGTCGATATCCGCTCTGGGTTTAGGCGGATTGTAAATCTCGCCCCGTCGGAAAATCCTGTGTGGCGCGTCATTATATCGGATGAAGGCCCTGGCTTTAAGAAAACCCACCTACCACGGATTGGTGAGCGCTTCTACCGTGTCGCAGGTGACCTGCCTGCACAGGAAAAAGGCACCGGCCTTGGCCTCGCCATTGTGAAGCATCTTATCATGAGGCACCGCGCAGGATTATTCGTGAAAACAATTCACAGAGATGAGTCTGAAAATGAATCTCATGGCACTTCATTCTCGGTTATATTTTCCGTACTTAATCCTCAGAAAAACACTGACCAAGGAATAAGCATTCCATGACTCCATATGTCCTAATCGTGGAAGACGAGACAGCTATCTCGACACTCTTAGAATATAATCTTCAACGCGAGGGGTTTGAGACCGCTCTCGCGGAAGATGGTGATTTAGCCCTTTTGATGAGCAAAGAGCGCATTCCCGATTTAATATTATTGGATTGGATGATACCGAAACTCTCCGGTGTCGAAGTGTGTAGGCGACTACGACGCCGCGAAGAAACCGCCTCCGTTCCTATCATCATGCTATCTGCGCGCGGAGAAGAAGATGATCGGGTCACAGGGCTAGATGTCGGCGCAGATGATTATCTCGTTAAACCCTTTTCAATGCCCGAGCTCTTTGCCCGTATTCGCGCCTTATTGCGCCGAACAGAGGCAAATGTCTTATCCTGCGGTATTAAAATTGGAGATTTAGAACTCGACACCAAGGCCCATCGAGTCTTGCGAGCGAACCAAGAAATTCACCTTGGACCTACCGAGTTTCGCCTCCTCGAACATTTCATGCGGCGGCCCGGCCAAGTCTTTTCCAGAGAGCAGCTCCTCGATGCGGTTTGGGGGCATGACGTCTATGTTGAAGCTCGAACCGTGGATGTGCATATTGGCCGGCTGCGCAAAGCCCTCAAAGTGGGAGACCGATCAGACCCGATAAGAACCGTTCGTTCCGCAGGCTATTCGCTCCGTATAGACGGCTAAAACAGTGCGAAAGACTTGCTCTAAAGGGCCAGCCCGCTTATGGCGCGGCAAACCTCTGACTGGTAAAATTTCATGATCCGTTCAACGCTCGCGGCCTTTGCCGATTCCATTTCCATTCCAGCGCGCAAACGTTCTGGCCCGCTGACCTTCACGCCCAACCGCGTCAAGGTCGAGCTACTCGCAGGATTGACCGTTGCGCTGGCTTTGGTCCCTGAAGCCGTTGCCTTTGCCTTTGTCGCGGGCGTGGAGCCGCTTGTCGGGCTTTATGCCGCCTTTATTGTTGGCCTCATCACGGCCCTCATCGGCGGTCGTCCGGGCATGATTTCTGGCGCGACAGGCGCCCTCGCCGTTGTCATGGTCGCGCTGGTTGCCGATCACGGCGTGGAATATCTCTTCGCCACTGTTGTTTTGATGGGCCTCCTGCAAATCGCAGCAGGCGTCTTCAGGCTCGGCAAATTTATTCGCCTTGTCCCCCATCCTGTCATGCTCGGCTTCGTCAATGGCCTCGCCATTGTGATTGGCATGGCGCAGCTCAGCCAATTCCAATCTGCCCCGCCAGAACGCATTGCGGGACATCATTACGGACCCTTTCATATCTTAGAAGGCACATGGCTGACGGGCACACCCCTCATGATGATGCTAGGCTTAGTCGCTCTCACGATGTTCTTAATCTGGGCAACACCCAAAATTACGAAAGCGCTTCCCGCGCCGCTCGTCGGGATTGGCTTAGTCACAGGACTTGTCATTGCGCTAAAAATTGATGTTCCAACGGTTAGCACCTTAGCCGACATCGAAGGCGGTTTGCCGAAATTCCATATCCCGCTCGTAGAATTCAATCTTGAGACCCTGAAAATTATTTTCCCTTACGCCCTAATCTTAGCCGCGATTGGGTTGATTGAGAGTCTTTTGACGCTCAACCTCGTCGGCGAGATTAAAGAAGAACGCGGCGGCGCATCGCAAGAATGCGTGGCGCAAGGCGTCGCCAATACTGTGACAGGTTTCTTTGGTGGCATGGGCGGCTGCGCCATGATTGGGCAGTCGATGATCAATGTAAAATCAGGCGGCCGTACACGACTGTCAGGTATTAGCGCAGCGCTCTTCCTGCTCGCCTTTATCCTCTTTGGCTCTAAGGTCATCGGCCTCATCCCGCTCGCAGCTCTTGTCGGCGTCATGTTTATGGTCGTCATCGGAACATTTGCTTGGCAGTCCCTGACCATCATGCGGCGCATCCCCTTGATAGATGCGTTGGTGATTATTCTCGTTACCGTTGTGACGGTTTATCACGATCTTGCGGTTGCTGTTGTCGTTGGAGTTATTGTTTCGGCTCTAGCCTATGCCTGGAATGCGGCGCGGCGCATTGACGCCAATACAGAAACGGATGGCGACACAAAAATCTACAAACTCGAAGGCCCTTTATTCTTCGGCTCCATCGAAGGCTTTAATGAGCTGTTCGATCCTAAAAATGACCCCGATACCGTGATTGTGGATTTCGCAAATTCCCGCGTTGTCGACCAATCCGCGCTGCAAGCTATTGAAGCTCTCGCTGCGAAATACACCCAAGCGGGCAAAGCGATTCACTTGCGTCATCTCACGCGCGATTGCCACAAATTGCTCAACCGTGCAGGCCAGCTCATGATCGATTCAGATGATGATCCAGAATATGAAATCGCGACGGATTACAAAGTTCGCACAGGCGTTTTTGGCGGTGGCCATTAAACATTGTTGCGTTTCACTTCGTGAAACCACAACGAGCCACACCTCATAACAACACATTGATTGCGTAGGACTTGCCCGCCTAAACTTCTTCGCTTAATCTCTTTTCAAGTTAGGTTGCGTTTCACCTGTTGCGTTTTTCGCTTCGCGAAAAGCCACAACCTATGAAGCCACAACTAGGAGAGAGATATGTGCGACGATATTACGGAACTTGAAAACCAAGGCTTTTATGAGAAGAAACTCACGCGGCGAGATTTCAACCTCATGGCGGGCGGCGCAGCGATTTCTCTTGCCTTTGCGGGCTGCGCGCCGGGCGAAGCCGCAGCTGGCATCACCGAAAATGACGTGATGATAGAGACGCCTGACGGAACTGCCGATGCTTATTTCGCCCATCCCTCCTCTGGCGCTCATGCCGCCGTTCTTATTTGGCCCGATATTGTTGGCCTGCGCCCTGCCTTTAAAATGATGGCGAAGCGTCTGGCCGGCGATGGTTATGCCGCGCTTGTCATCAATCCCTATTACCGCCAAGTCAAAGCCCCGCTTGTCGAGGTCGGACAAAGTTTCCGCGACCCGGGCGTGCGTGAAAAAATTATCCCCTTCGCCCGTGCCTTATCCCAAGACACGAACCGCACAGATGCGAAAGCCTTTGTGGCATGGCTCGACAAGCAAGACGCCGTCGACACCTCCCGCCAAATCGGCACAACGGGCTATTGCATGGGCGGGCCGATGACAATGATTACGGCCGCCACGGTGCCAGATAGAATTGGCGCAGGCGCAAGCTTTCATGGCGGACGCCTCGCGACAGATAGACCGGATAGCCCGCACCTCCTCATTCCAACCATGACGGCAGATTACCTCATCGCCGTGGCGGAGAATGATGATGCGCGTTCGCCAGAGACAAAAGACATTCTGCGCGACGCCTTTGCAGCCACTCCAAATAAAGCCGAGATAGAAGTCTACGCCGGCACGCAACATGGCTGGTGCCCACCCGATAGCGCCGTCTATGACGAAGCCGCCGCCAATAAAGCGTGGGAACGGAAATTGGCTTTGTTTGAACGGGCGCTGGCTTAGGTTCTAAAAACCGAACCTCTTACATTCGAAAACCACTTGGCCACTCGCTTGGCCAAGTTACTTGCAAACATGCATCATCCCTAACTACCTCTGTTGAAGTTAAATTATAATTGGTTAAAATAGGACTCTGGTTACATTCCATGGAGTCTAAAGCAACATAGACGTGCTGACTGAAGAAAACCTGTCTAGCGGTTCCGCTTAAAGCACTATCTTTCTAGTTAATTTATCTGGAGCATGCATTTTTAAATGGCGTAGAATAAGAGAAATGGACGCGGGCGAAATATTTAGAGTTGTCAATTTAGCTGTCTTGTGGGGGTTACGGCTCATTTCAAATAAAATGTGTTTTCCGGAATAATGTAACTTCGCGATGTGCTCCCAAGAATATTTTTGTTCTCCCCGATGAGAGATAAAACCATCCGTATAAAAACTATAGAGCAAAGGTAGTTTCTGGTATTCTTCCCGGTAGCCTGAGATGGAGTGATAAGACAGCCAACTCATACCTGCCGATAAGAGACACAAAAATGAAAATAGAGCTGTAAAACCCGCAATCTCATTTACAATAAGGTAAGCTAGCACAACCCCAAAACCGAAAGCTAAAAATCCGTAAATTCTGGCACTTCGCGTCATGCCAATCAAAGACCGATGAGACGCTTTCTGGTCTGCATATATTTTTAACAGGGGTTTCTCTTTGGCCACGAGGTCTATTCGTTATATTTGAGTAAACAAAAAGCCCCAGCCCCACCTAATCCCGCTTCAAACAAACAGCTGTCGCCTCACCGCCGCCAATACAGAGAGAGGCGAGGCCTGTTTTGGCGTCGCGCTTTTCCATTTCTGCAATCAGCGTCGCCATAATCCGCGCGCCTGAGGCGCCGATGGGGTGACCGAGCACGCAGCCGCCGCCATTTACATTGACTTTGCCGTGGTCGAGGCCAAGCTCTTGCATGGCAATCATCGGGACAACGGCGAAGGCCTCATTAATTTCCCAGAGCTCGACATCATCCGCTTTCCAGCCCGCTTTCTTGAGGGCTTTCTTCATCGCATAAACAGGCGCTGTTGTAAATTTGGCAGGCTCATGCGCATGAGCCGCGTGAGAGACGATTTCGGCGAGGACCTTATGGCCGCCTTTTTCCGCATCTTTGCGGCGCATGAGAACGAGCGCAGCGGCCCCGTCATTAATGGAACTGGCATTGGCCGCTGTGACCGTGCCGTCTTTGGTGAAGACAGCGCGCAGCGACGGTATTTTCTCTGGCCGTGCATTGGACGGGCCTTCGTCTTTTTCAACGATGGTATCGCCTTTGCGGCCCTTGACCGTCACAGGCGTCATCTCGCGGTCAAATTTACCATCAGCTTCGGCCGCCTGCGCGCGGCGCACAGATTCGATGGCATAGGCATCTTGCTGCTCGCGGGTGAATTGATATTCGGAGGCAATCTCATCGGCGAAGACGCCCATCGCGCCGCCTGCATAAGCATCGGTCAGGCCGTCATACATCATGGAGTCGACAACTTGCTGGTCGCCCATGCGCATACCGCCGCGCGCTTTGGGAAGAAGATAAGGCGCATTGGTCATGCTCTCCATGCCGCCCGCAACGGCGACATCAATGGAGCCGGCTTTAATCGCGTCATGCGCCATAATCGCGGCCTGCATGCCCGAACCGCACATTTTATTGACGGTGGTGGCTTCTGCGGAGAGCGGCAAATCTGCACCCAGCGCGGCTTGACGTGCAGGCGCTTGCCCCTGACCCGCAGGCAGCACGCAGCCCATGAGAACTTGGTCGACATCAGAGCCGCCAATTTTGGCTTCTTCTAAAGCCGCCTTAATCGCGGCAGAGCCGAGCTGCGGCGCAGTGACAGTGGAAAATGCGCCTTGGAACGCGCCCATTGGCGTTCGGGCAAGACCAACAATAACAACGGAATCTGCGGACATGGTATAGCCTTTCAATAAGTTCGGCCTGAAACTTATCTATGACGACGCAGAATTACTAGCAGGAGTTCACTCTGATTGCAGGTTTAATTTTGCGTGTCTGCGATTTCCTTTGCGGCCTCTGCCGCCTCCGCTTTTCGTTTCGCCATAAGCTGTGCGCGTTTACGCCTGACTTCGGCTTGCTTTTGTTCAGTCAGGGACCGAGATGAACTGGACCGCATGAACATAACAACGGCAATAATCGCGAGCACGGCTGTGACGACATAAACGGTTGTATCAGTCATTGCGGTTTCCTGTGATAACTAAAAAGGCCACACAGCATAACTGCGCGGCCTCGGCATAATATTCAAGATATTTAGCTGTGAATTAAGCGCCAACTTCAAAAGTGATCTTCACATTTACGCGATACTTATCAATTTTCGTGCCCTTAATAGATGTCGACATTTCATTGACATAGGCAGAGCGAATATTTTTCACAGTTTTACCTGTCCGCTCAACAGCGTTTTCAATTGCGTCTTCAAATGACTTGCTGCTTTCGCTCAATACTTCGATTGTTTTCATTACGGCCATAGGACCCTCCATATATGGTTTAAGGGGGTCGCTTAGGCAAAATTCGCGTGGAGGGCCAGTTACGGGGTTGTAATTTACCTGTTGTTAAGCTGTGCGGGTAATCCAGCCGCCGCCTAATGTGCGCGCCGCATCATTGCGGTCCTCATAAAAGACGCAGGCTTGCCCAGGCGAGAGGCCAATATCGGAATTTTCCAACACAACAGCGAGCTCATTTCCAATGAGCTTTATCTGCGCAGGGGCTGGCGGGCGAGTCGAGCGGACTTTCACGCGGATTTTCGTGCCGTCCAAATGCGCGCCATATGTCCCCTCACCTAGCCAATTCATATCTTCCAACCAAAGCGTATCGCGCTCGAGCGCATCACGCGGACCAACAATGACTTGCCGTGTCTCGGCATCTATCGCGACCACAAAGAGCGGGTCAGCGCCTGAGCCGTCTTTCAGGCCCAGACCGCGCCTTTGCCCAATCGTGTAATACATAACGCCGCGGTGTTGTCCCAATATAGTGCCATCCATATGCACAATATTGCCAGGCTTGGCCGCTTCGGGGCGGATTTTCTCAATAACGTCCGTATATTTTCCCGTCGGCACGAAACAAATATCCTGGCTATCCGGCTTGCTCGCCACATTCAGGCCCAGCTCAACCGCCAAACGCCGTGTTTCCGTCTTATCCATATGACCGAGAGGAAAGCGCAGAAAATCCAATTGATCGCGCGTTGTTGCAAAAAGGAAATAGGACTGATCTTTCCCGCCATCATAAGCGCGGTGAAGCTCGGGGCCATTCTCGCCCTCGACCCGCTTTATATAATGGCCCGTCGCCATACAATCTGCGCCTAAGTCCCGCGCGACCTCGAGTAGGTCTTTAAACTTGACGGTCTGATTACAGCGCACGCAAGGAATAGGCGTCGCGCCTTTCAGATAGGTATCGGCGAAATCCTCAATGACTTTCTCGCGAAAATTGCTCTCATAATCCAAAACATAATGCGGGAAGCCGTGCATCTCCGCGACGCGCTTGGCGTCATAGATATCTTGGCCCGCACAACAGGCCTTGGCTTTTTGAATAGCCGCCCCATGATCATAGAGCTGCAGGGTCACGCCAATGACGTCATAGCCTTCACGCGCCAGAAGCGCCGCACAAACAGAGCTATCCACCCCGCCGCTCATGGCAACGACAACCCGTGTTTCGCCTTCAGATTTCTTGAATCCGAGCGAATTTTTTCGATTTTTCGCGTTTTTCGCCATCACTTCCAAAAAAAAATCAATATCTTTTGCGGGCGATATAGGGGGCGTTCTGTCTCAAGTCGATACATTGGCCGCAGGCACCGCTGACAAAAGAGTCAATAGAATCAAGTCGGTGCCGATACGTGTAAAGGATTATTAACAATAATTCTGATTCCATTAACCTTCGTAAACATTTGTATTTAAACAGTTTTTTTAGGTTCAGTTAAACTGTTTTTAAGACACTTGGAGCATACAGAATAGCAGAACAATGTGGGTCAAATTTAAAAGATCATAAGAGTGGGCATAAAACTAATGATTGAACGTAAAATAAAACGAGAAAACGTCGTTATCGGACCAGAGGGAACCCCCCTCACTCTGGCTGACCTCCCAAAGCCAAATACGGTGCGGTGGGTTATTCGTCGTAAGGCAGAAGTTGTCGCAGCCGTCCGCGGCGGACTCCTCACGTTGGATGGCGCTTTGGAGCGTTACGGCCTCTCCGCAGAGGAATTTATGGCGTGGCAGCGCTCTATTGAAAGCCACGGCATCGCCGGATTGAGAACAACGCGCGTTCAGCAATACCGCTAGAGTTTTTTACAAATTTCAAAAAAGCCGCCTTGTGTATTCGATCACAAGGCGGTTTTTTTATGCTTAAAACTCGCCCACCCACTTGCAGAGCTTAAGACTTTGGCAACCCGAAATTAATCGGTATTTACCACGCTTCTTTGTCAAACTTTAGGGTGCGCGCCTTATAGTTAGATCAAACGGGCAAAGACCCGAGAGAAATTAGGTAAATGGGAAAGGGCGATATGCCCCGTTATAATTTGACATCCTCAGTGTCTCAAGAAGATCGACTAAAATCGATTTCTTATGAGCCAGCTTGCCAACTTGTCAGCTTGTTTACAGCAAGTGGTGAGGCTGAAACGACATGCGACTTCGCTCTAAAATTAGGACGTAAAGCGGCAAGTTTAGGCGAAACCGTTCTCATCTTAGACGCAGTTGACGGAACTTTGATGGACCGCGCTGGGGTTATCTACGCCCGTACACTGACTGACGTCATGAATGACGCTGCCTCGCTGCGAGATACGCTCTATGTGACATCTAATGAACATTTCACAATCGCGGCCATAGGTGAAGACAGCTTGGAGACCACAATGGGCCTCATCACCGCAATGTCCCTCTCCTATGATTGGGTTTTTGTGGTGCCACAGGCTGGTTGTGAAACAGGGCATGTGCAGCTTGGCCAAGCCTCAGACCTCTCTACGATATCCTATGATACTGATGGTGACCAATTTATGCGGGCCTATTGGATGATGGATGCTATCCGTCGCCGAAGCCCAAATTATGATCCGCTCATAATCTCGACAGGCCAGAAATGCGACGCCGTTGAAACGGCCCACATGCTCTCTGAAACGGTCAGGGACTATCTAGGGGCTCCCCCGCATTATACGGGTCACTCTGATGATTTGCATATTGAGGCAAGACTTCTGGAACAAATGCGCCGTCATATGGCTGCGCGAGCAACAGCTTAAAAATTGGGAATCTGCGAAGGATTTTTCTCCTATAACCGTGTATATTAGTGTAAACCCCTTAAAGGAGACACATTATGACACGTACTTTATTAAAAACCGTCTTACTCGCCTCTGGCGCCGCCCTACTCATTGCGGCTGGCCCTAAGGCCGACTTAAACCAAGATGGTGAAGTGTCTAAGGCCGAATTCACCCAGGCCGCAGAATCGCGTTTCTACGCAACTGATGCGAATAATGACGGCTTCCTAAGCGAAGACGAGCGCAAGACGCATAAAGAAGCGGAACGCCAAAATCGCAAAGACCAACGCTTTTCTAAGCTCGATGCAAATGGCGATGGGTTACTATCCCGTGATGAAGTCGATGCCGGTAGTGAAAAACGCAAAGCGCACATGGAAGAGCGTAAATCCCAAATGGAATCACGCCGTGCAGAAGTCATGGAAAAATATGACACCAATCTTGACGGAACGCTAAGCGACGCCGAACGCACAGTGATGAAAGCTGAGATTGGAGACAAACGCGGTGGACGCAAAGGCAAGCGCGGCGGAAAGCGCGCCGAGCGTCCGCAGATGGATACCAATGGGGACGGCTTAGTCTCTCTGGACGAGTATATGGCCATATCTGAACAGCTTTTTACGCGCATGGATGCCAATGCTGATGGTGTTTTGACAGAAGGCGAAGGCCGGAAGCGCAAAGGCAAACGCGGCTTTAGATCACGTCGCTAAGTGCCAGCTCGCGACCCTGATATCGACCTCCTGCCCGGATTGCGGGCAGGACATTCTACGGCTTTGGCGGCTTTAATGGACCGGCATTTGGACCGGCTCCACGGTCTCGCCTGGCACATGACAGGCGACCGCGCGCAAGCTGAAGATATCGCGCAGGAGACGTTTTTACGCTTCTGGCAAGCGGCCCCTAAATGGGACGAAAATGGCAATGCCACCATATTAACCTGGATGAGACGTGTCGCGACCCGGCTCTGCATCGACGACAAACGCCGCATGCGCCCCGTTTATACAGATGTCGTGCCTGAAAAAATGGACCCAGCCCTTAGCGCGGATATTGAACTTATTCGAAGTGAAACATCTCAACGCGTACAAAACGCTATTCTTAACTTACCTGAACGGCAACGCGCAGCGTTGGTTTTATCCTATTATCAACATCAAAGTCAGAAGGATGGAGCGGCGATATTAGGTATAAAAGAAAAAGCTTATGAGAGCTTGCTCTCCCGTGCTAAAACCGCATTAAAATTAAGTTTACTGCCCGAGAAAGAAAGTATTAGACAATGACCGATCTAGATACACTTTTAAAATCGAATCCCGCACCTAGAGTTCAAGGCGATGTATCAGCGCGGATTTTAGCCGCAGCAGATAAGGTAGAGCCTGCTAACGATACGGTGTCTCGGCGGCCATGGTGGTCTCTTGGCGGCATTGCAGCTATGGCTGTTATGGCGACAATTTTCTTCGTGCAACCTTCATTTAATACCGCAAGCGAGGATGGACATGAAGAGGCTTGGGAACAAATCGCAGATGGGTCTGGGTTTTCTGACCTCTATGCGTGGGTTGAAGGCGGGGGCAGCTAAGCCGAACAGCCTAGAAAACAGTCTCCCAATATAAGGTTTTCACTCACCACCTTATTTGAAAGCTAAAATAGCGCATAAAAAAGGCGGCTCCAAATGGAGCCGCCTCTTATACATCCCCAGCTTATTAGAGCTTAGCCTGCCTTGCGTTGAAGTGCTTTTTCAGCTTCAGCCGCCAGACGCCGCGCTTTAACACGCTCAAAACTATCCAGCGCATCCAATGAAACTTTCAACTGCCCAGCCAATTGACCGCTTTGCGCGCCAATATCCTCTAAGGTACGGCGTAAATTCTCTTTGCGAGCAATAACAGATTGAGCATAGCTACCATAAGCAACATAGCCCTCTTTCTGAGCGTTCGCAGCGACTTCGTCCTCTGGCACGCTTTCATTCAATTTCCGAATTTGACGTTCGAGATCCTCACGTGTTGCTTCTAATACAGCAACACGCTTTTGAAGATCTTCGATCTGGAACTTCGTCTTTGCGATGTTCCGTTCGCTTGAATGCGCCATATTACTCTCCACCTAGTAGGTATCACCTAATACCTGACAATCTAAATTGAGGTGCTGTTCCAGAGTTTTCTCCGTGAACATCCTCATCATTCGAAGCTTTGTTTATACCATTAAGTTTACGGTTCAGTGAAAAAGCGTGGTTAAGCAGTTATGAAGCCCAGTTTATCCGCAGATTATCCGCTAACCTCGATTGTTTCGGAACCGAATCTGAAAAACCGCACTGCAACTTCTTAACGCTCTGGTTAATGTCGTTAACACTTGATTTACAGAATACATCTAATCCAGAGGTTCCATTAACTATGTCTCGTAATTTTTGAGACTGTGATTCGCCTGGGAGGGGACAATAATGCGGGTTCTTCTAATTGAAGACGACATGGCCACGGCGCAAGGTATCGAATTGATGCTCAAGTCTGAAGGTTTTAACGTCTACACTACTGACCTTGGCGAAGAAGGTGTCGATTTAGGCAAGCTTTATGATTATGATATCATTCTGCTAGACCTTAATCTGCCGGATATGCCGGGGTTTGACGTTTTGAAGACTTTGCGTATGGCTAAGGTTAATACACCAATCTTTATTCTGTCAGGCACATCTGACATTGACAGTAAAGTCCGCGGTCTGGGGACCGGCGCTGACGACTTTATGACCAAGCCTTTCCATAAAGATGAACTTGTTGCGCGTATTCACGCCGTTGTTCGCCGCTCCAAAGGTCACAGCCAGTCAATCATCACGACAGGCGACATTAAAGTGAACCTAGACGCCAAAACCGTCGAAGTTGGCGATCATCGCGTCCACCTAACAGGTAAAGAGTATCAAATGCTCGAATTACTCTCTCTGCGTAAGGGCACAACCCTCACAAAAGAGATGTTCTTAAACCACCTTTACGGCGGCATGGACGAGCCAGAACTCAAAATCATCGACGTGTTTATCTGTAAGC